>CAYWHL010000060.1:0-12417 GCA_964457995.1 uncultured Methanoregula sp.
ACTGTGGTAGGACGACGTTATCCGCTGGAGATTATTATTTCACCAACGGCAGTACAGGGTGAGGAGGCGCACCGGGAGATTGCATGTGCAATCAGACGGCTCGCTGGTCTGGTCGATGTCGTTATTGTTGCCCGAGGGGGAGGGAGTTATGAAGATTTGTTCCCCTTTAACCATCCGGACGTTGTGAGGGCGATTGCCATATGCCCGGTTCCTGTAGTCAGTGCGATTGGTCATGAAGTTGATGTAACGCTGAGCGATCTCGCTGCCGATGTTCGGGCAGCAACACCATCCGCTGCTGCAGAGCTTGTGGTACCAGACCGCGTAGTGCTCATAACCCGGTTACGGGAACTCAAATCCCGGATGAGCGAAGCATTGCAGGGACGGATTTTATGGGCACGAGATGAAATTGCCGGACTGCGGGACCGTCTCCGGCCGCAGCGGTTCTGTCGGAAAATCGAAGAGAAGGAACAAAACATTGCTGATCTTTCGGACCGGCTCGAAAGGGCATTTTCGAACCGGGTCGACCGTGAACGCCTTCTCCTCGCAGAGATGAAGACGGCGCTGGACAGCAGGAACCCGCTTGCAGTCCTTGCAAGGGGCTACTGTATTGCAGAGAAGAGGGGTGCCATCATCAGAAGTACGGACATTTTAGTTGAGGGAGATCACATAAAAATACGGTTTTACGATGGCAGCAGCCAGGTAATTGTGGAGCGTGTGGATCATGAAAGAAACCTATGAAACAAAAATCGAACAATTAAGGCAGATCATCGAAAAAATCGAGGACGGTACTACCAGTCTTGATGAGAGCATGAAGCTGTACGAACAGGGTGCAGTGCTGATAAAACAATGCGAGATGCTGCTCACTGAGGCGGAAATAAAAATTACCACGCTCAGCCGGGACGCATAGCGGTCAGGGTAACATTCATGTCTTTTCCCGCGACCAGGTTCGATATAAGTGTTTCTGGCAGAGTTGCCGCTACATGATCGGACATGATACCGATTGTCCTTCCGCAGACATAGGAACTTTTTCGCCAGACCATGTCGGTTGGATGATTAAGGGTGAACAATGAAGAGCCCCGTGATTTCACTGCTACAGTTACCCCGCCACATACAATTCTGGTAATGAGAACTGCATCATTATGGGCAAGCACGTCTCTGAATACGGATGACAGATCGTTGCAGCCTTTATCAGCCCCGATACCAATAATACAGTTGCCATTTTTCGTCAGATAGTCCTCCCGGGTCAGCTCAAACGTTGTCGGGTGGCTGCCAGTGACAAGCGGGTGTCCATGGCAGTGAATAATTTCCTGAGCCTCCATGCTTTATCATGTGAGGGTTGCCATTCATATTTTAATGTTTATCACCGCCTATTGCCCGGAGTGCAACGAGGAGACTGAACATGAAGTGGTCTATGAATCCCACGATCTGCTCATCCGCTGTACCACCTGTAGTCACCTCCAGCACATTAAAAAGGAAAAAGAACCCCAGTCAATTCTGGTCAAGACGATTGTCTCCAAAGAAGGGAGTTCGCTGGTCTGTACGATTGAACTTGCACAGGATGACGAATGCAGTGTAGGTGATCACCTTGTTGCGGAGTGCGGGGAAGAAGCGTTCGGTGTTGAGGTGACCTCGATTGAATGTGGAGAGAGAAGAGTACAACGGGCACAAGCACCCGATATTACGACTTTATGGACCCGCACGATCGAGAAGGTAGTGGTAAAAATTTCCATCCACGATGGCAGAAAAACTGCCCCGGTATATATGGAATGCGAGGGGGAGCAATCGTTTGTGGTGGGTGAGATGTATGTCGTATCAGGAAAGAGGTTTAAAATCTCGCACCTTAAACTGCGCGACGGGCCTCTGATGAGAAAGGAAGGATGGAAAACCGTAGCACACCGTATCAAGCGGATTTACGGGTACCGGTTATAGATATTTTATAGATATTTTTTTAATGCTCCCATAAGTTGTTCTGTGTGGACAACCCCTTCGAACCGCTCCAGAAGATTTCCGTCCTTAAGAATCACAATCGTTGGTGTAACCTTTAACCCAAATTCCTTGATAGAGTCTGGATTTTTTATGGCATCGATCTCCTCAATGGTGATATTGAGATTTTTTTCCACTTCTCTGTTGATTGGGGTCTGCTCCATGCAGCCCATGCACCCTGGCTGGTGAAAACAAATTACACGCACTTCCATGAAAATACATAGACAGCGGCTATAAAAAAGAGTTTGTATGAATTTTAACGCTTATTGATAGATACTACCTTGATTTCAGCCACTGGATAGCCAAAGTCAACGATAACACCCGATGGATCTTTTTGTGTGACTTCTCCGAGCCGGACATACATTATTGCTGAGGCATTCGAAACCTCTACTTCAGGTTTATCTGAAACACCCATTGCCAGGACATCCCCGATATTGATATCACTGATATTTACATTGTTGTTCATCAGCTGATCTGCTGACCACGACTGGGTCATCAAGTTGCCGGAAGGGATGCTTATACGTTTCTTTTCATTGGTCTTCATCCCGACAAGTCCCGCGCTGATTGCGTTATATTCCGGCGAAAAGATAGCAAACTGTCTGCTCCATCCGCTGTCAGGGGTATATATCTGCACTGGATAGAGCGAGCCGGTTAATGTCTGGTTGGAATTAATCGAAATCTGCCGGGAAAGTACCACTCCGCTGGAATCTGATGTTGCCTGCGTATACAACAACTGGTCTGTGGTCAGGATTGGACTTCCCCCCGCATCAAAAAATGTATAGTCAATTACAACCGTATCGCCTGGTTTGACTGAAGTAAACATGACCAGCCAGCTGGAACCCATGCCGGAAAGAATCATGAAAATGACAAAAATCACACAGGCACCCACTATAAGTACCTTTTTTACCATTTTCGTCGATTCCTCTTTCTTTTTCTTTTCACCCATGCTTTTTTTTCCTCCTTATTACATCATTTTCCAACTGTCATAAACTATTCCGCTTCTTTTGTACAATAATAAATTTTATTAATAATAAACACTATCCTGCGGTTAACCAATCTTCCGATATGATGGGTATATCAGAATGGAGGGATTTAGATGGCGTGGAGAAGATATCCTTTCGACTTACTATGGAACGAGATAGAAGAGATGAGAGCGGAGCTTGAGAATACGTTCCAGCTGGCATCTTCCGGAGGCAGATTCCTACCGCCCGGGGGTGACACTGACAGGATGCTTCCCTCACTGCGAGGCGAATTCCGTGTTGATGTACGGGAGCATGATGACAGGGTGATCATCGTAGCTGACCTGCCCGGTGTGAAAAAAGATAATGTGTCGCTTCAGCTCCTGAATCCGAGAACCATGGAGATCTCGTGTGATCGCAAACGGGAAAACGAGGAAAAAACTGAAGGTTACTACGTTCGTGAACGTCTGTATGGATCAATGCATCGGATAGTCGCGCTTCCGGCCGACGTGACAGATGAGAATGCGAAAGCCAGTTTTTAAAAACGGTGTACTTGAAGTCAGGTTAAAAAAGACCAAGATTTCCCCAAAATCGCGTATTAAGATAGAATAATGTATATTTTTTATCCCTGCTTTTTTTTCCGATGACTTTTAGTACTCTTCATACTAAAATCTGTAACGATGGATAAAAAAAAGGTCAGGGATTATATGACCTATGATGTCGTCAGTATCGATTTTCACGGTACGGTAAAGGACGTGATTGAAAAAATTCAAAAAACACATCATGACGGGTTCCCGGTTGTTGAGGGTGAAGGGGTAGTCGGTTATGTATCAGCCCGGGATCTTCTCTTTGTCCAGTTGACAACACCGATAGAGCAGGTGATGTCAAATCATCTGATCGTTGCTGCTCCGGAGATGGATATCACCGATGCTGCCCGGGTGATCTTCCGCAGCGGGATACAGAAACTTCCCGTCGTTGACGAGAAAAATCACCTGTTGGGTATTATCTCGAATTCGGATGTAATACGCTCCCAGATTGAGCATGTATCTCCGGAAAAGGTTTTCAATTTTATTACCACCTTAAAAAAGCTTTACGGCGTCGATCCCGCACTGAGTCGCGGCACGGTGCCCGTCAGTGAGCTCCTGCCCACCCAGTCAAAGATTTATGAGGACGAACTGGAAGGGCGGATGTACGAGATTAAAAAAGGACTTGCTGAACCGATTATTGTTGTCAGGCGCCCGGGAAGGACTATCCTTGTGGACGGGCATCATCGTGCCATCGCGGCTAAACGGCTTGGAATAATGGCACTCGATGCATATATTATTGAAATTAAGGAAGATATTGAACTGGGTATGGAGCGGACTGCATATGCAATGAATTTAAAATCACTCGATGATGTCCAAGTGCTTGATTACGCCCGCCACCCGCTTGTTGCGATAACTCATCGACTGGTCAGACGGGACTGATTCTCTTTTACCTGATTAAAAGATCTGGATTTTTTTTTAAAAAGTCCAAAAGAAATCGGGACCCTTTTTACTGAGTAGAAAGAACTTAAGACCCTGCGTACCGAAGGTCAAACTTTTCGTTCAGTACATGCTCTTTTACCACAGTTCCATCTGTCACAACAACTTCAGGCCAGAGACGGGTTTTTGAGTGTACGACAACGCGGTTTCGCAGCACAACCCGTGGACCAATGACGGTATCATTTTCTATACTGCAGTGTTCACCAATATGCGTGTCATTATCCATGATGCATCCCGAGATAGTGCTGTTCGCTCCGACAATGACACGGTTGTATAGAGATGAGGAAAATACCTTCACATTATTCCTGAGAATACATTTGTCGCCTATGCTTGTATATGGCCCAATCAATACATTATCACCAATAGTTGTTCCAGGACCAATCGCTACAGGACCGATGACCTTGGTATTTTTTCCGAGCGAAATCGAATCGCCCAACTGGACCGGACCCTGGACCTGTGCCCCATGCATGGACAGGTTCCCGATGATATCAGTAAACGCAATCTCCTGCAGCTTCCAGTGCTCTGCATGGCGGAGGGAGTGCGGGCTTCCCACATCGGTCCAGTTACCCCTGGCAAGCCAGCCTTTCAGCACATACTTTTCCTCCATCATTTTCGGGAACAGGTCGCGGGCAAAATCATATTTTGTTCCCAGAGGTATATGGTCGAAAATTTCCGGGCTGCACACGTACATGCCGGTGCTCGCCAGGTTGGAGAAAATTTCGCCGGGCGCCGGCTTTTCCTTAAACCGCTTAATCTCGTAATTGACATCGATTTCAGCAATACCATATTCGCCGGGATCATCGATGGAGATCAGACCGATTGTTGCAGTTGCCTTTCCTTTCTGGTGAGTGCGGTAGAACTCTAAAACATTCAAATCAGTAACATGGTCTCCACCAACTACCAAAAAATCCTGTCCATCGAGATACCGCTGGGCATTTTTCACGCTCCCTGCCGTTCCGAGCTTGGTTTTCTCGTGCACATAGGTGATATCAACACCAAAAAGTGAACCATCACCGAGTGCTTCCTCAATTTTATCACCCATATAGCCAAGAGTGAGCACAACTTCCCTGAAGCCCATGTTCGAAAGGTGTGAAACCAAGTGACTGATGGAGGGACGGTTGACAATTGGAATACAGGGTTTTGGCCGTTCGAATGTGAGTGGACGGAGCCTCGTCCCTTCCCCCCCGCACATTATGCACACCTTCATACCTTTAGGTTTCGTGCTGGATCGTTTTAATCATAGTGTTTTTTGGTGCTATCACCCCTTTTATTATGTGCAGGAATATATTGGATCAATGCAGGATTAAGGTGAATATGGCGTACGAGGATTACCGGGTTCTCCCGGTGCAAAAAGGAAACGTGCAATGCCTCAAGGATAAAAAAGAGCCTGTTGAGAACTGCAGTTTCTGCATTCACTGCCGTGAGTTTTTAGTGAAGGGGAAATTTTTAAAGTCCCCGTCACTTGCCTACTGCACAAAGTGCCGGATAACAGACAGGGTCAACGTATCACACGCCGAGGCAGTCAAATGCGCAGATCGTCAGGCAGAGGGATTCCATAGCATTACGAGTATTATCAGTTGATTTTTTTCATCAGGGAGATTTAAACTGCTTAAAACGTCACCAGGTCCGCTACCGCGTCCATATCAACATATTCTTCAAAAAGATCTGCCAGCGCGTCATAGGGATCGGTTTCATCTGCCGGTATCGGTGTAAATGGTATTCCCTTTTTTGCATACAGGTAAGAGAGCAGGGCATTTGCAGCCGACGGATTTAAAAACAGTCCATGCATGTAGGTACCGAAAACCAGACCATCATCATTTACCCTGCCATCACCTTCAAAGGCCTCACGGTTACTGCCCGAATCAGTAACTCCCATGTGAATCTCGTAGCCGGTGACCTCGCCCATTGCCGAAAGGACTGGAGGGACTGAACAGGCATTCCGCCTGACCTGAAACGTATTTTTTTCATAAGATGCAAACCTTGTGATGCAATCGAGCAATCCCAGACCGTTATACGTGCCGGCATCAGATTCAAAACCGGAATCAATAAGTGATTTTCCGAGCATCTGGTACCCCCCGCAAATCCCTATTATCGGTATACCACGGTTTCTGGCCGAATGAATTTCACGATCTGTGCCGGTCCTGATAATAACCGTGAGATCATCAATAGTGTTCTTGGTTCCGGGTATGATCACGCAGTCATATGCATCCAGCGATACACCGCATGAAACATAATCTACGGCAGCATGCTGTTCAAGTAATTCAAAATCCGTGAAATTGGAAATTTTGGGCAGTCTTAATACCCCAATCCTGACCTCCGCGTTTTTGGTTTTTTTATCCCCCAGAGAAAGTGAATCCTCACTGGGAAGAGGGATAGTGAAATATGGGACTATTCCCATCACTATTACTCCGCAAAGTTCCTCAAGTATCTTTTCACCGGGGGCAAAAATTGCAGGGTCTCCCCGGAACTTGTTAATAATGATCCCTTTCACAAGAGGTCGTATATCAGCCGGCAGGAGCTTGATCGTACCATAGATTTGTGCAAATACTCCTCCGCGCTCAATATCGGCAACAAGGATGATGGGTATGCGAAGTGCTTTTGCAAGCTGGGTATTTGCTATGTCCCGGTCGTAAAGGTTCAGTTCTGCAGCACCTCCTGCACCCTCTACTATGACCTGACCGTATACTGTTTTCAGCCGATCAAACGATTCAAGCGCTTTTATTAAAAGTTCCGGTGTTTCCCGGTAATATTCTGCAATATGTATATCCTTGTACGGATGTCCGTGAAGTACCACCTGCGAAATACAATCACCTTTAGGTTTGAGAAGGATGGGGTTCATGTCCGCATGTGGCGTTACTTTTGCAGCGATAGCCTGCATCGCCTGTGCCATCCCGATCTCTCCTCCATCAGGTGTTACATAAGAGTTCAGGCTCATATTCTGGGACTTGAAGGGTGCAACCACGATCCCACGTCTGACCAGGCAGCGACATACTGCCGCAACGGTCACACTCTTTCCTACATGGGACGCTGAACCCATAACAAACAGGGACATGCCAGTACTAATCAATGGATTTTCGGATCATAAAAAACAGCATCTCCTCTTTTTTGCAGGATCAGATAATGTCTCCCCAAATATACCCCTGTTTGGGTAAAAAACGTCCATTATTCCTTCAGTCAATGCCAAGTAATAAATAACCAGAACCGTAAAAATACATGTAATGATTGGTGGGATTTGCCCGACGTGTGGACTACCGAAAGAACTTTGTATATGCGAGGAGGTAGCAAAAGAACAGCAGAGGATCAATGTCAAGGTAAACAAACGCCGTTACGGAAAAGAAGTGACGGTAATCGAAGGACTTGATCCAACTGATATCGATCTTGAAGATCTTCAAAAATTCCTGAAAGGAAAACTGGCCTGCGGCGGGACGGTCAAGGGTAGCTCCATCGAGCTGCAGGGCAATCACCGTGACAGGGTCAAGGAACTGCTTTCGCTGAAAGGGTATAGCACGGAAAATATTTCCTGATTTTTTCTTCTTTTTTTTGTTTTAACATCTGGTATGAATTGATATGGAGAGTACCGTATTTTACCGCACCAGCATTGAAAAAAAGATCAGATAAAGAACCTGAAGGTTATCCATGCGATTAACAGCATTATGGCAGAATATTTCAGGCCTGAAATAACCCGGCCTTCACCCATCTGGCCTGCAACAAGTCCGGAGAAGAACCCCTGGAGCATTGCAGCATGGGAGAACAGGCGTTTGTATGCAAAAAGATCTATTTGTCCCATGAACCCCCTGGCACCTGCAGATGCTGCAGAAGCGCCCGCTGTCGCCATCGTTGTCAGGAATGTTGAAACCAGGATCGCAATAACAAACAGGCCTACGGCAAACGAGACGAGCACGATGATAACGTAGATCAACATGTTGTTGCTCCGTTCCTGGGCGAGGTTGACAACTTCAAAGGTGTCTTTCGCAGCCGCCCTGAGCACTTCACTGATATCCCCACCGGCTTTGCTTGCTTTTGCTATGAGGTCAACACTCCGGTCTGCAAGGGGGGTACCGAGCTCTTTGCCAAAACGGTACATTGCTTCAACAAATCCGGCACCCCATGACATATCGGTATCGAGCTTTCTGATATGAGGTGTAAGTGTCGAATATTCAGCCCCGGCAACAATATGAACAGCGTTCGGAAGCGTCATACCGGAATCATTCATACCCGCAAGATCACGGAAGAAATTCGGAAGGGAATTTTCCAGATTCTTGACCCGCCATTGTTCCCTGAAATCAAGAACCGCTAAGGGAATAACCGCAATCAGGACCGCAAAGATAACAAAATCATCAATCACCGTAGAGGTGAAAAGGACCTGTATTCCGTTTGATGCCACCATCATGACAAAACCGCCGATGAGCAGGATAAGAGCGAGCGGTATACTGAGGATAAGTATGTTAACGGGTTTTTCCGTGAGAACTTTGAGAGGGTGTTTTAAGAATTTTCCCATCCCTTCCCGGGTCTGCCTGTCACGCTCAAGACTCCTAGTGATCTCATCAATATCAGATTCTACAGAGCTCAATTCGGCAGATTTGAGCGGAGGCGGGGTTTTGCCGCCCCGGTTGATCATATTTTTGAATTGATCTTTAATGCTCATTTCAGGACTCCGGTGTCATGGAACTGATCATTATGACAAACATTATACTCCCCAACGGGATCATTACGTAGATGACTGCATAGAGAAACATCGGATTGTTGTCTCCAGAGAGAACAGACATAATCGATTGGAGGATAATTAAAAACAGCGTGCCTGCAACCATCGCAGTAACATATGACTCAGAGACAAGTGCCAGTGTCTCTAAGAACAATTTCTGGGTCTGCCGGTTTTCCAGCGCATACTGCTCGGCTTTTGTCCTGAAATATTCAGTGATGTTGCCCCCGCTCGCAACACTTGCTATGGTTCCCTGTAAAAATTCCTTCATGCGTCTGCTTGGGGTACTTGCTGAAACCAAGCGAAGGGAATCGATTAAGTCTCTCCCGAAAATATCAATCTCACGCGAAATATACCGAGCCTCGACGGCACTCTGACCATAAATACTACTGCTGCCAAGGAGCCGGAATACGTCTGCCGGGGTGATACCGGCAGTGGACATTGAAGTGATGTAGTTGATCGCATACGGAAGGCTCGCATCAATGTTCCTGCGCCGGTTACCTGCTTCCAGTCCCGGGTACAGTATGAATACCAGGTAGGTAAGTCCGCCAAATACGAGAAGGGAAAATATCGTTATAAAGACAGTCCCGATAAGAAGTGTATGTGCTGAAAGTCCAACCATAAACTCCGGTACTTCCCCTTTGTACTTGATCAGGTTGGGAAGTTCGAAAACCCAGCTGATGATACCCAGCACTAATGCTCCTGACAGTCCTACAAGGATTGCGGAGATGTATGCCGTGGAAAGATAGACCTCAAAAGGTGTCTTGAACCGGGCTGATATAAGGTCGTTTCTCAGTGCCGCATAGTCTTCCCGTTTTGCCTTCATCCATTTTCCAAGGAGGTTGAAACAGAAACGTTCAAAACTATTCATACAGGTCCTTCCTTACCTTTTCGATGACGGATTCAGGATCGCGATGATAGGAGATGAGAATCTTAGCTACATCCTTATAATGCCGGATCTTCTTGATGCGCATCCACTCAAGCACTTCCTGACGGCGCTTCAGTTCCTCGCGCATACGGTTCTCACTCCAGCCCTTTGCCTCCATGATTTCTTCAAGCAGGTAAGACTTCCCTGAGTAGGTGATCTCATCTGTCGCTGACCGCCACTTAAAGACCTCGTTGGTGATCAGCTCATTGGTTCTCGGATCAATGTCCAGAATCTCAACTATCTGCTTGTTCCTCCTGATACGTTTGCCACCAACACGCCCCTGGACCTGGACACAGATAAAATCAAGCGCGGAAAGCATGTTCCGTGGTACATCCATGGGCGGGTTCTCGATACGGTGGACGACACTTGCCACTGAATCTGCGTGGGTTGTAGAGTAGGTAGTGTGGCCGGTGCTCATTGCCTGGAAAAGCGTCTGGCATTCCTTGCCACGAACCTCTCCCACAATGATATATTCCGGACGCTGTCGCATCGCAGCCCGCAGAAGCTCATACATGTTGATCTCACCTCTGCCAGACGTGTCAAACGAGTCCCGGGTAATACTTGGGATCCAGTTCGGATGGGGGAGTTTCAATTCACGGGTATCTTCAAGGGAGACAATTTTGGATAACGGGGGAATAAACAATGAAATAGCATTGAGAGCTGTAGTCTTTCCTGATGCGGTTCCACCGGCAAAAATTGCAGATTTACCATTCTCGACGCAGAGCCAGATGTATGCTATTGAAAGCGGAGCGAAAGTACGCCATTCAATAAGATCGGTAGGTGTAATTGGTTCATCCTTGAATTTACGGATAGTGAATGTGGAGCCGTGAGCGGTTACTTCCTGGCCAAGCGTCATCTGGATACGCGATCCATCCTGCATGGTTGAATCAAGAATCGGTTGAGCAATGGAGATATATTTACCGGAACGCTGGGCAAGTTTTGTAACAAATGAGTCAAGCTCTTCAGCGTTGTTATATGAAAGGGTGGTTTTCATTGACTCGTAATTTGAATGGTATACGAAGAGTGAGGTATGCACTCCGTCGCATGAAATATCCTCGATATATTTATCATGCATGATAGCATCGATAAGCCCGTCTCCAAGGAACTCTTTGTGCATATTGTACAGGATAATCTCCCGTTGCACCGGATTGAGCTTGATGCCAAAATCAAGAATTACATCAGTAGCGGCAGCCCGCAACTTTATTCCTGCTTCCTCTTTTGAGATGTCTTTTGTGTTGATATCAAGCGTTTCGAACAGGCGTTGCTTCAACTCTGATAACAGTTCTTTTTCAGGGTCGGTCAGGACTGGTTCAAGCACAATATACGTATATTCGTGAGTTGCGTGATCGTAAATGATCCGGATATAAGCATATGGGGGGTTAACCGGATAGATCTCCACTTCCTCAATTCCTGGCTGGGGCCTGAATGTGATATCAACCAGTGGACCGTGTATCTTGGGATCATATTCTTCTATGGTGGTATGAATCGCTTTGAAAAGTGAGGTGAGTCCGAATTTTTTAGGTTCAGCCTTGGATTTTATCTTATCCAGTCCGATATCTGCCCCGATATCCAGATCCTTGAAACCCGCAGTGGAGAAATTTTTCTTCCAGATCTCATCGAAGTCCGGCGGCAGGGTACCAGTCCCTTCAAACGCACTTATACGCCCGTGGAGTTTGAGTTCGTCTATTTTGAAGGATACACCTTTGGGAAGGATGAGACCTGAGAGATCGGAGATCTGGTCAACGTTAATAATCTTTTTATCGGCATCAGTCACCATCTCAGTTTCCGCCGGAGGGGAAACAACTGCACTTTTTATGGACTTTGCCCTCACGCCAGCCTTGGGATCCTCATCGATAATCTCAATCTCATTTATCTTTTCAGGCATTTCGCGGCCTGCCTGTGACACCGGGGGTTGGTTTGTTCCCGAACCGGCAAGGAGTTTACCAAGGGTCTCCCGTAAATCTTTTCCTTCAATGTCATTATCGGGCTTTTTTTGGGGCAGGTCAGACGGACTGGCTGCATCAGAAAACTCAATATCCCCAGGCTCAGCTGTCGAACGGGATTCAGTTTGCCGGACAGAGAGTGGTGGATCCACATTGTCTGAGACTTCCACTTTTTTTCTGAGAGCCTCGAAATCCCCGATACCTGATGGAGATTCATTACCAGCGGAAGGGATTTTTTGGTAATCTGCGGTATCTGTTGCTTTCTTTGCCACCTCATTCTTTTTGGTTCCCTTAATCAGACCGATAAGGGAATTTACATCATCCAGTGCTTCATCATCATCTTTGTTCAATCCAGACATCACCCGCTTTGACCTATATCTAG
>CAYWHL010000061.1:0-7291 GCA_964457995.1 uncultured Methanoregula sp.
GGTCACTGCGGTGAAGGTCCTCTGGTTTGAATTCCGGGACACCAGCGCATTTCGGTGCAAAATCCGTTTTTGTTACAACAGGTTATCTTCTTTTAATACTCTGTTAATCACTAAAAATATCAATGATATCAGTAACTGCTTTAGGAGACACTTCAGTAATTTGTAAGGTAGATTTGGACAAAGCCAGTTTAATTTCTGAAACAGGAGATTTTTGTGTATCAGGAGTTGTCAGCATCGCAGGTGTCTGAGATGGTGACTCCGCAATCACCGGAAGATCTGCCTCTTTTACGATACTATCCTGACCTTTCTCTATTTTTATCCCGGCTGTTTCTTCCATGGAGAAAGACTGCTTCCGGACATGGGCCTGCTCATCAGCTGCCTCACGAAGAGCCTGTTTAAGATGTTCCTGTCCCTCAATCGCTGCTTTCGATTTGTCCTCAGATATTACCCGCAACTTCCGTTCATTTTCAAGCAGTTCATTGAGCTTGTTGTGCTCTTTTACCAAGGTGCGGAGATCCTGCTCTTTTTGCTGGATGGTCTGCATCAATGTCTCAATGCACTCATCAGCCGCCTGGTGCAGGCCTTGTTCACTATCAAGTGCTGTCTGGACCTTTTGGAGTTCGTCAGCAAGCAGACGCACCTGTTGATCGGATTGCGGCTTTTTCTGATTTGCCAGATTCAGTTCATTCACAAGTGTCTTGTTCTGGATTTTTACGGAGTTTAGATTCCTTTCAAGCGTATTTAAAATTGCAGTAGTTTCGTCAAGATCCTGTTTCTGCTGTATTAAAGTCGCTTTGTCCGTTTCCAGTTCTTCTTTTACCCGTATTCTGGTATTTTCATTTTCAGCAACAATTTCAGTGAGATTTTCCTTCAGCAATTTTGTTGTATTCTCTTCGTTTTTTAGTGCTGTACTGGCGGTTTCCAACTGCATTTGCAGATCATCAAGTTGATCTTTTAGCGTAGTTACTGAAGACTGGAGCAAAGATTCCAATTGTTCCTTATCCTGCTGGAGTGATCCCAACTGATTTTCAACAGAGATCCGCCGGTTTACTTCCATTTCCAGCTCACCCTTCAGCCGGTTCAGGTCAGCAGCCTGTTGATTTTTCGTTTCGTCGAAATCGTTGATAATAACGGTCAGTTCCTGCTCAGACTGCATTTTTGCCTGCATTACCGTATTAAGTTCCTGCTCTGCAGATGTAACCCGGTTTCTTTCAGCCTCGAATGCTGATATCAGCTGCTCATGTTCATCTGTTATCGAGCGGAGTGATTTTTCCACAAACTCTTTTTGCTGACCAAGCAGTTCAAGAGTGCATTCCAGAGAGGTGCAATGCATTTTTTCGTCATCAAGTTCCTCCAGGACAGTGTCAAGACTCGTTTTTGCAGTATCAACCTCATTTGATAGTTCTGAGATCTGCTGTATGAGCGTTTCGATTTCAGAACCAGAAGACGTCCCGATATCCTTTTTTTCCTGAAATAGTGTGTGACCGTTATCATCATACGTGACAATGACTGCCTTTGGGGTCTTTTGTGCAAGTAATATTTTCTTTTCCTCGACTTCACAGGCCAATGTCGAAATTTTTTGTTCTTTCTGAAGAAGAGTTGCTTTCATAGTATCGATAAGACGGGTCTGCCCGGTGATGCGGTCTTCAAGATATAGTGCAGATTCAGAAAGTGCCTGAAGTTCTGTCTTTACATGCGACAACTCGGATGATTTATTAACGGCAATCTCAAATGAGGACAGGAGTAATTCCAGGAGTTTCCGGCGATTGGCATTAACAACATAGATCCGGTCATCATGACGTATTTTGAATTGCGTTTTATTCTGATCAGGTATCTGCCGCTCAACCGGCGTTTTGAGCATGCTTTCAATGACTGAAAGGCCAACCGGAAGATCAAAAGGAAGCGATATAAAGTTATCCGCGTTACAGTCGAGGACATGGAAAAGGTCTGATTGCGTGGATATACTGGTAAGGATAAGAACCGGGATAACCCAGAGGTCATCGTCAGCTTTGATCTGACGGCAGACCTCAAATGCCTCCCTGTCTGATGTCGTGGTGTCACAGATAAGGAGGTTCGGTTTTCCTGATCTAAGTGCCTCAAGAAGGTTTGTGCTGTTGGTAAACAGGGTAATCCGGTATCCCTTTTTCTCCAGGTGCCCAGTAAACAGAGGGACTACTGTTTCACTTACGCTTAAAACGAAAATATCAATGGTACTTTCGTTTTCATCTGATGGTAAGGTATTCATCGCAATCTTATATTTTTTATCATAAACTAATACTATATATATCTTCTTTTCTAATCAGAGTCCATTTTTTATAATTTTTTAAAAAAAAGCCATAATTATCTGCTCTTGACAAAGAATTCTAGAGAAAGGCAGTGCCAGCCAGGTTTAAGATGAACCAGGAGTTGTGTCCTGTATTGTATGCAGCGGCAATTTCAAGCCCTGCGGGACTTGAGCGGGACATGGGCAGCCACAGTAGGCAGCCACAGCACATTTTTTCAGGCTCGAGCCGGATAGGTTAGTTAGAAAAGGTGTAGAGGTAACAGGGAACATTGGAATTATGGGCATCGGATTTCCGAAGTGCAATAGTACAATTGGGATTGTGCAGGTCAGGCCAGAGGAACTTTTGGTTCAGGTCAATAATCAACGATCATCGTTCAATTGTCAATCTCAACAGTACGGGGGACAATCCAGTGGATGAATTCATGCAGGCCGCTATCGATGAAGCCAGATCAGGGTTGGCTGAAGGAGGAATCCCCATTGGCTCGGTGCTGGTGGTTGATGGCAAAATCGTCGGCAGGGGACACAATCGCCGGGTGCAGCAGGGCAGTGCTGTTTTACATGCTGAAATGGATTGTCTTGAAAATGCAGGTCGCCTGTCACCCAAAGATTATCGGCGGGCAGTGCTGTATTCAACGCTCTCTTTGTGTGATATGTGCAGCGGCGCAGTCCTGCTTTACAAAATTCCCAGAATTGTAATTGGTGAACATCAAACCTTCCAGGGACCAGAGGACTACCTGCAATCGAGAGGGGTGGAACTGGTCATCCTCAACAATGAAGAGTGCATCCAGCTGATGCGTGATTTCATCGACACCAGTCCGGAGTTGTGGAATGAAGATATTGGAGAAGTGTAGATGGTACCGATCCATTCTGGCAGATTACACATACATTGGTTGGTTCAATCTCACAGGTCCGGCAATAACCGCCATTACAGCGCCAGGTTAGGATCGGCTCCAATACCCTCTCACGGCCAGAGAATTGGAATTATCCGGCAGGGTTCGGATTCAGACTCCCGCACTTTATAGTAGGGATAGTGGTATCTTTAAAAATTTTGAACTTTTTTTCACTTAAGTTCAAATCCGGCCCTACGCATCCAGTTCCAGGGTTATAGGTAACGCGAAAAAATGCCACTCATTTGGTATTGATTATTGTTTAATCAATAGAATTAGGAGCCTGTCACTTCTGCTTTCTCTTTGTGCTGTCGTACGCGCACCGGTTGCATGAATAGCTTCCGTCGGGTCTGATCTTGATGTTCGCAGCCTGGCACCTCTCACAAATCCAACGATTGTGTTTCATATGGGGGGTTTGTTGTTGCTAATCCATGGGGATTGATTGCCAATTTTCCCCATAAAAAGATGTCCGTGATAAAAGTAAGATTCTGGATCAGAGAGCGATCCCAAGCAGGCTAAGAATAATCAAAAGTATTGCCCCGGGGAGCCCGGCAAGAGCACAGATAATGACGGTGATCCAATCGAATCCGATATCGGGTTTTCCGGCAAATTGCATGAGATGAAAAAAATTCACGATGAACAAAGTAACAAGCCCGATAATTGCGTTTATCACCAGATGGGAGACGTTCTTAACGACATAATATGCAATCAATAAAAAGATAATAATAACCAGTATGAGAATTGCAGTGCCAAGGAGTGTCATATACCACACAATATCATTACGTGATATTTATAATCCTTTATGGTTGTAAAAAATTAAAAAAAAGAACCAGGCAACTTCCATCTACCGTAGTAATAACTCAACTTCCCTCAAGGACCCCGTTACAGTATGAATGCCACAACGGCGACAACGACGAAGATTATAACAAGCCACTTTGCGATATCCATGGAAAAACCTGCAATGCCCCGTGCACCCAGTATATAGGCAACCAGTGCCAATATGAGGAATAGTACTGCCAGTTCAATCAGCATTTTTCACCTCCTATTTTTTCTTCAATTTTGATCCGGCTTCGTGTGCCGCGATTTTAGCATCAGAAACGGCTTTGTGGGTACCGATTTTTACATCATCTGACACTTTCTGTGCTTTATCTCCCCCGCCTTTGAGCAGGTTATGGGCTGCGACCGTTGCATCATCATATACGGCGTGCGCAGCCACGTTGGCGTCGTCGACGGCCTTACTGGCCTTAACTTTTAAATTGTCAGTCATTTTTCATCTCCTCCCACATCAGGGCAAGCCATTTTAGAGCAAGAAAGGATATAAATCTCTCCTGATGTTCCAAAATCTGAAACTATTAAAAATTTTTGGTTTTTAGTACAGGAAAATATTGTACATACCGAGGTTCAACGGCCATCATTCGTATTTTCCCACCTGACACCTACCGTTTACCAACCAGGCTGGTGCTTTAAAAACCTCCTAATTCATAAAAAGATCGAAATGACTTTTCAAATTTTGTAACAACAGGTGAAATTTATACGTATTCCTGCTATATACCGGCTTGCTCTGATACGGGTAATTAACCCGGTGAAATTTCCGGATGATGCCTCTATCGCATCAAAAAAATGTCATATCAGGGAAACAAAGAACTGCATTTGCGAGAATAATGAAAATATCTCAGGGAAACTGTGGTGATTTACATGGATGATTTATCTTCACGGGATGAAGAAAAAGTCCGGGAACTGGCAACAGAAAAGGAACGGAAAGCAGAACAGGACCGGCAGCGGAATGAAGAAAAAGCCCGGGAACAGGCAACAGAAAAGGGACGAAAAGAGGAACAGGACCGGCAGAAGGAGCGTGAACAGGCAATAGAAAAGGGACGGAAACAGGGACTGGAAGAGGAACATGCACGGGAAAAGGGGAAAGGCGGGTCCGGGATAAAGATACTCCTTTGGATCATTTTGTTAGTCATTGTGATTCTGGCCGTTTCACTGCTGACGCTGAGCGTAACTGTCACAAATGTAACACCAGGAAACGCGTTACCTTTCACGACTAATTATGGCGTTTCATTTCCTGAAGGCCAGACAATTACTATTGGCAACACCCACATCAACGTGCTCTCGTTTGAGAACGAGCTCATCTCTGATATTGATGGCGACCGGCAGAAACTGGTAGTAGGCGAGGACAGGGTTATATCAGAGAGGCGTGCAGTGATCACCACCCTTGGTGCCATCACGCTTATGGATACCAACTTCGAAATTAATCTGAAGTACAAAGGCGAGCGTGACAACCGGGCATACTTCGATATGGCTGTGCACACTTCAAAACAGGTACCGGAGATTCTCCTCAATCAGCTGCTTCCATCCGAGATTGATGCCAGGCCTCTATGAATCGTGAGTAGACAGAGTTGGAAAGCGAAGATTAGAACAGAGGCATTTTTTTGGGATACCTATAACCCCGCACTTTATTGTTTATTTACAGGTATCTTTAAAAAATCTGACCCTATATAGTTGAGGCATACAATTTTAATATAGGATTACAATATCACATTGGCGGATTCTGGCCTTCGCTCGCAAACTTAGTGCTGGACCGCCACTGTTTTTACCACTATATTATCTTATCCGTCTGTTCTTTCGGAATTTTTACTGCAGGACGACCAGATCGTACTATCCATGAATCCAATAAACCATGAAAGAACTGTCCGATGAAAATCCCACACACCCTTTCCAGCATCGTTCCTGGTGGATTACATAAAAATTTCTTTCGTGACAAATAGCCTTTTAATCGAATTATCGGGGAATTATCTTGATCGCGGATTTTATTGCATACCAGATCATTCAGACACACAAGGTGCGGTATGGTCGAACAGGTCATTAACGGTTTAAGGTATGACACAGAAAAATCCACATTGATTGCGTCGTCAAAAGATGGTGCGAAACATCTCTACCAGACAAAGAATAAACGATTCTTCGTGTTCTTCGAACGTCCGGGACAAAGTACTATTACACCATATCTTGAGGCAATACCTTCTTCGAGAGCAAAGAAAGAATATGGTTCTATGCCGAAACAGGTCGTTCCATGGAATAAGGTGTTTGGTGATAAAGTAGAAGATGCGTAAAGAAACCCTTTGTTCGCTCGAATAATTTTGTTTAGTATGAGCGGTGCGGGGATTTACAGGATGAGGGAGGGTTAACGCTTACTGATGGAACCACGGTATTTGTGCAGCAACCTGCTGTACGAATTTATCCGGTGTACCCGAAATTCTCCTTCTTTTTAAACGGTGATGATTTCGGTAAACGTTGATATGAAATTCTCCAAAAATCTTATTGGATTGTTCTATTCTAAAATCTTTATTAAGGTTAAAAACACGGTATTTTCCAAATCAGTTCTCCATTACCCAATCTAACCATTCGCGATCCTCGAAAGAAGGTTCGGTTTGATGGTCCCCCATGTATGGCTGCCCTTTTGCCGGACAAGATGATACCCCAGTCGTGAAAAGACTCTGATAATATCTTTTCCACTAATAACCGCAAGCCCGGGCAACAGTACCTACCTCCGGGAGAATACATTCAGGGTGTGGTCAAATCTCCTCAATTCCGGCTTATTTTGGAAAAAAAAGAGGGTCGGGATCGGGGCAGGTCGCAGGAAATTGCGAATTATAGATCACTTTTTTCTAAATATCGATTTATTGGGGTTTTTGAGTGGAAAGGACTTGTTTTTGAGCCTGGAAAATATCCTTAACAGACCCTTTTGGAAGGCGGTCTCTGATTAGATGGGCTGGAGGTAGCGGAATTGGGGAGAGGGGGTATACAAATTATGGAAAAACCCGGTAGATCTCTCCACGGCTTTTTACCCGGTAGAATATGATTTCGTTATCGGACGTAACCTTACACCCAATCCGGTACTGTCCGGTACGGATACGATAATAATTTTAAAAAACCCCTCATCTTGTGGATAGAGAAATCACGAAAAATGTTATCTGATGCGGGGATTTGGTCAAAGACCAGCCTCTCAATCCGGGTCCGATAGCGTTTTGGTATTGCAGCAAGATCTTTCAAGAAGATCTTCTTATATCCGCACGCCGGCATTTCAAGCCTTTTTCAATGACCGGTAGTGCTTTTTTGC
>CAYWHL010000061.1:7391-12320 GCA_964457995.1 uncultured Methanoregula sp.
ATATCCGCACGCCGGCATTTCAAGCCTTTTTCAATGACCGGTAGTGCTTTTTTGCATCCGTGATATATTTTCGGGGTATTGCAGTCATGCTTGTATCATTCCAGTGTTTATGCGGGAGAGTATAAAGGAGCTTCCTAGTGGATACCTTCCAAGGCTTTTAGTTTCTCCGTTCGGGAAAGTTTTTATGACTCATTTTGGAAAAACCGGCGCCTTTGTTTTGGGATATTCCTGATTGCGGCCGGTTTGCTGTTGGGGGCAATTATTAAGCGGGAAATGACCACTAATAGCGGTCGTTACGAGGCGAAAGTCAGGTTAAATGGGCTGGAGTACAAGGAATTGAGAGAAGACCAGTTTTGGGTTCTGGAATTTTGCTTCCGGTTATATGCCCCTTCGTTTTTTAGTGGTTTTCTTTTCAGGAGTTTTCAGCGTTTCCGTACCTGTAAGGATAGCACCGATTCCCTGTTTTAAAACCGGCAGATCAACCCTGATCGTTTCAAACACTGCTTCGTAATCCACACCGAAGTAGTGGTGCATGATCTTGTCACGCATTCCTGCAGTAGCCTTCCAGGGCATATCAGGGAATTCCTTTCGCAATTGGGGGGATAGGTTCTTCGCCGCTTCACCGATAATGGTGAGCATCCTCTCGATACCGGCGCGTTCAAGCGGGAGATCCTTAAGATCTGAGGCTGACGTGATACCCCGGGAAAAATTCTCAATATGGATGATAGCATCAAGCATATGACGGAGGTATGCCGGGTCTTCAGGTTTCATCCAAAGATCACCATTTCATCGCGGTGAATGGAACCTGCGATATGGGGGCTGACAGCCTTCTCGGTCACGAGATCGACTTTCATATGGATGGACTTCCTGATCTCGTCTTCGATCTGTACAAGCTGGATCAGGCTTTTTGGCCGGGCAAACCTGACCAGGATGTCAATATCGCTGCGACCTCCGGCTTCTCCACGGGCATAGGAACCAAAGATAGCGATCCGCTCAGCGCCATACCGGGTAAGAATTGCAACAATAGTCTCCCGGATCTTCTTCTTTAGTGTGCGTCCTGCCATCGTACCTGCTCTCCCGTAATCGTTCCTGATTAGTAGTATCCGCCTCTTTAGTCATCATCTTTTTGATAAAAACTCATGAAACAGCCCCGGGAAAAATGCGAATATCTCATCGCTACACACTATGTACCCTTTTCATCTGCAGGAATATTTCCTTGTTTTGGGATATTCCTGGTTTGCGGCCGGTTTGGGTATCGGGGGTTGTTTTTGGGAAGAAATTGTACCGCTCATAGCAGTCAGCGGTTGGCGAAACGAAGACGATGGGGTACATGAGGGTGGAAAGGGGAAAAGGGGAGCTGTGGGGGATTTTCTCCGAGGATCTGACTGGTTAAGAACATACGGTAAAAAAATATACCAGGAACAGACCCGGACCAGGCCTGCGACTGATCATCCGTCATCCCGTGCGGGGAATGGCGGATCTCCCGGGATGCATGGAACGCTATGGGCAGGCATGAACCGGAAATCCGCACATCCCACACCAGGATAAGAATCGTCCGGCTGTCGCTTACACCCCCATCCCCATCAGAGCCAGTACAACCTGGTGGGCGGTTCCCGGGTCGATGATCCGTGCCACGACCAGCCCGGCCATGGCGGTGAACACGGCCCAGAACACCTTTTTTACCTGCCCGTTCTTCCCGAATGTATCGATCACGGCCTGGACATCTGCCTTCATGCCCCGCTGGATTACTTTTGGCAGGAACACAAAGAGCGGCAGGAACAGTACTGCAGCACCGATGAATGCCAGCGTGATCTCGGTCATCCCTAAAAGGAAGATCCCCAGCGGGACGGCAAAAGTTCCGGCCAGTGCTGCCGCCGTACCCACCTCGCCGAACCAGAAGTAATGTTTTTTTTCAGCGTACTTCACGCTCTCTGCCGGTGCCAGGGTAGCACCATCAAAGATACCAAGCGTATTCAACATCCCGTACCACACTGCATGGGTCTCTTCGGGGTCTGCAACGATACCCAGGAAGACCACCACAACCGGCATGATGAGAAAAAGAAAGGGAAGATGTGCCAGCACAACAATGAGCCCGAGCACAATCCCCGTCCCACCGATTGCGCACCGTGTCTGCATCTCGTTCTCAAACACCGTATTCTCCTCCAATCCATATCTCAAAGAGCGGGCTTGTGTACCCGCCATTCTCCGGGCTGAAGTCCCGGACCCGTCCCATCTGCGCAAACTTCCGCCGGCCGGTCCGGATCTGCACCGTGTGGAGACCCGGTGCCCGGGGATACACCCGGCGGCCATCGGTGTCATGCATCTCCTCGTAGGGGGGGATATCGAACCAGTCCGGCCAGAACCGGACCCCTTGGGGGATATCGGTTCCCCGCCGCAGGTCCTGCAATCGTAAGGGTGAGAGGTTATCATAGATCACATCGATGATCAGGTTCTCGTTGCAGGTGTCACTATTCAGGTCGAGGATATAGAAGATCGGGTTACGGCGGACTTCATCAGCCGTAAGCGGTGTATCGTGACCGAGCGGTTCAAACCCGCCGGATTTTCCCCGGAATATGCCGATAACCTGCGCAACTGCGGGAGATATGATCTTAGTTTCCATGAAAATTCTCCCTGTGGGCATCGTGTTCGGCCCGGAGTTTTTTGAACTCCTCAACAACTTCATCGTACCTGCCAATCTTCTGGTAGATGGCAAACAACATCGGGTAGATGGGCAACACGGCCCCAAGGATGATTCCCAGTACTTCGGTTTCCATAACGGTCCTCCGAGAAGTATCTGACGAGAGGACCACAAAAGAGAGGGGACTGTATATGGGTCTCCTCCCCTCCGGGTCTTTTCGTCTTTGGTACGTTATGCGAGGGCCGGGACGGTGTCCGCCCAGGTCTCGACCGATGTCCGGATTGCCTCATCCGAATAGGACGTAAGGGTGACCCGGTCACGGCTGAAGTTCACCATGTACAGTTCGCCGTTTGCATCGTGGCACCTGAGGGTTGCGGAAAACGAATCATGCTCCGCATCGTGGAGTGCTGAACCACCATGCGCCGTGCTGACAGCCGCAGCAGCCATCAGTGCGGTCACACCGGCGTTGAACCCCGCAAGGGTGCTGAACCTGTGCGACCCGTTGCCGATGGTTTTGGCATTCCCGTCCTCGTACACAAGCCGTACCGTGTAGCCTTCCCGGGATTTTTCAACCGGGGCATGGTTCTCCCCGGCGGTCATGTATGCAACACATCCAAACGGGTTGTCGGTGATGACCGACTGGACGATCGTGTTGAACGCCGCTACGTCTGGTATCGGGCTCGCGAGTTCGCGGACCGCGGTCTTGGTCTGAGAGTTTTGTATAAAGTCTGCCATGTTTGTTTTCTCCTTTTTCGTTTTTTTTGGTTACTTGTCGCGGGGCCCTTTGACATACTCCTATGGGACATACGGGAGTAAGGTCTTTTATTATAAACTGGAATTTCCGGGAAACAAAGGATGCTGGAATGAGTATAGAGAAAATGGGGCGTTTTAATGCGGGGAATGGAAGGAACCTGAAATGTTCCTTGTGCGAAATGAAGGGCAGATACCTGGGGCAAAGACCAGAAAAAAGATCGCTGGATTGCGGGAAAACAGAGTGATCGTCTTTAAAGACCATCAGCACAAAAAATCGCGCAGCATTTCGTCAGACATACTATTAATCGAGCTGAATGGGTCATCTGAATTTAAATCCACACCAGTGCCTGATTGATCAGTACGATGATCGGGGAATTTTTTATAAACCTGCTCGACCGGGCAAAGAAGGCAGCAAAGGCCCTTAAAGCAAAAGTCATAGCTTTGGTACACAATCTCCTGCTCCCGATTACTGCGAAAAAATCCCTCGTGCCCGGTATCCCTCTCAAAATCGTGCATGCAATGCACATAAGCAGGCGCTACCGGCTGACCAGCGACCACTCCCCGGTCTTCTCGCTCTACACCTTTTTTGCTGATCGTCAATAATCGCCGGAATTCCGGTGATTGCACTAGTCCGTGGTTTTGAGAACCTGACAGGTCACCTGCCGTCCAGGTACAAATGGCCTGACCCTCAACGACCCAGCTGCGGATTTCACCGCTCACCGATAAAACCGGTGTTTTGTCACCAATGAAAGGAGCGTATGCTCCCGATTTCATCGAATCGCTGCAACCAGATGAACAAAATCAGACAATTTCACCTCGTGATCACCCATGACAAAAAACCCCCTGGCAACAACCTCTCATCCAGGACCGAAAGGAAATACTCTCCCTTTTCTCTCCAGGAGCAAAGACCAGCCTGCAGAACACCAAAACACCCGGACCGGACACCCCGGTCAACGACCACCCCTTATCGGAGAACAGGAACAAAGGAAGAGGCGGTCCTGATGCCCCGGCGGCCAACAAAGATCGAACGGGACATCCCTCTCTATCTCATCCCGGATATTGTGAAGCGGGAAGTCAGCACCCACGGTGAGGAACTGGAATGGGTATTCGTGCGTACTACCGGGAGCCATTTCTACAACATCCGTATCCGGACGCGGCCGATCAGGAGGGAGCTGAGGAGTGCGTGGGCCCGTTCCAGGATACGGGAACGCCTTGAAGGTGATGATGAAGATCAGGGAACGGATGATGGAACCGGGGGTGAGCGGGAATGACGAGGGGGCGGCCGCCGAAGAAAGGACTGGATGAAGCGATACCGATCGCTATGGCACGGGGGATAGTCATGAGCGTCCTGCAGGACGACGAAACCCCCTTTGACTTTATGATCCTGAGTAACCTTCATACCGTCCTCGTCCGGGTCAGGAAAGCCCGGCGTCTCCGCGGCACCCTGGAGGAGATGGAGAGAGAGTTCTGTGAACCAATTTTTCACCTCCGGTCCCTTCCCGTTCCAAATTATATCGTAAAGGAGCTCTGGGCGTATT
>CAYWHL010000062.1:0-12307 GCA_964457995.1 uncultured Methanoregula sp.
GGAGGTAATACTTCCGCCCAAAAAAACATCAATGTCATTCCGGTATTGAAAGACAATGTCGGAGTTTTCCGAAATTCCACCGGGTACTGGTATCTGGATTACAACTTTGATGGGGCATCCGATACTGCATTCGCTTTTGGCACATCAGGAGACATTCCTGTTATTGGTGACTGGGATGGAAATGAGATAGCAGATGTAGGAGTGTTCCGGCCATCAACCGGGTACTGGTACTTTGATACCAACAAAGATTATATAGTCGATAAATCTTTCAGATACGGTGGAAGTACTGACCAGATCGTTGTTGGAGACTGGGATGGTGATGGGAAAGACGGGATCGCTATCTTCCGACCATCGACCGGGTACTGGTACTTTGATTACAATCTTGATGGAATAGTCGATAAATCCTTCAGATATGGTGGAAGTACTGACCAGATCATCGTTGGAGACTGGGACGGTGATGGGAAAGACGGGATCGCTATCTTCCGACCATCGACCGGGTACTGGTACTTTGATTACAATCTCGATGGTATAGTCGATAAATCCTTTAGATACGGTGGTAGTACCGACGAGATCATTAAAGGAGACTGGCAGGGAACAGGAAGAGATGGGATTGCTATCTTCCGACCATCGACCGGGTACTGGTACTTTGATTACAATCTCGATGGTATAGTCGATAAATCCTTCAGATATGGTGGCAGCCCCTATAATGATCTGATACTCAAAGGGGACTTGGATGGCAATGGATCCGATGGCATTGCGATATTCAGGACTTCAACCGGGTACTGGTATTTTGATTACAACCTTGATGGTGTAGTCGATTATAACTTCCATTTCGGAACGAGCGCGGATACGCCAAAAGTAGGAAAATGGGTTTAACATTTACCACTCAAACTGTTTTTTTCACCAGCAACATTGTTTCAAGAAAGCTTCACACAAAACCGGATATCCCCATTTTTTCTTTAATTCAACGATGGGCAAACTTGATACCGTTTTTTCAACGGTTAACAAATACTCAAAAATATTCCGGATAATTAAAGAAAAAGAATCTACCAGATATAGTCTTGAATCTCTCCCGTACAAAAAAAATTCCTGATGAATTTCGGTGTTCTCTATTGATCGAAAATGGAGAAGGGTCGAAAATGAAACTCTTCCGAATAACGGATTTTTCAAACGAACCTGTCGCATACATGGATCCCAAATATGGTGGAAGTAATCCGCAAGCGGAGATTCCTTATAATGCCCAAAAATCCCTGTCACCGCTTAGGAAAATTACCTGGCGAAACTCATGCTTTTTTTACGTCTGCGATCTCTTTATCAATCCAGTCCTGGATAAGGAGTTTCATTTCCTGGTTATTCATCCCGGGATGATATCGGAACCTGATCTCAACTTCAAGCAAATCCAGAATTGGCTGCACTGTGCAAAAATACGATTCTGTGCAGGTAAATCCTCCTGCTTTATTGAGCTGGAGCATGACCAGCTCGTTTAAGTGTTCGAGTTCTCCGGTAAGATCGATAATGTTTTCCAGGGTCATTCCGGGGGGGACTGCAGAGCGTAAAACATCGTCAGCCTCTGGTGAATCTTTTCCCGGGAAATCCCGGTCAATAGTACGGTTCTGGTCCGGCATTACATTCGCATCCTTTGAACCACAATCCTGTCAGACAGCTGAGCGGCCTGTTAAACAAGGAATTTACACAATCTCTCGTCTGGAAGAATTTATATTTTCTCGTACGTGCATCAGACCAGAAAGGTTAATCTCTTCCCCGGTACTCTCCTCTTTGAAGCTTTAGGAAATATCAAAAAAAGTGATCCCATGTCAAGTACAGCACTCCTTGTTATCGAAGGACTATGGTGGACTCCCGAACAGAAGCCAAAACGCCCGTCCGTTCTGCTTTTTTTAGAAGGACTGGAAAGTTTCCGGGGTGATTTTAACATCTATTACGCTAACTTTTACGAAAAAACCGGATTCCGCAAGGCGCTTGAAGATGATTTAACGAATACCCGTGAAGACCGTCTTTTCTTATATATCGCTGCGCATGGAACGGGAAAACGTATAGGTGGCTTAAAATCAAAAACCGGCATGAAACTTCCTGCGATGTTCAAAGCCGTGAGAAGTGCCGCCAACTATTCAAATATTGAAGGTGTTCTCATCGGTTCCTGTAGTGTGGGGAATAATATCAACGACTTCATTTCCACGACGAAAAATTCGCATATCGCATGGATCTTCGGGTATACCTGTGAGATTGGCTGGATGTCAAGTACACTTATCGATGTATCAATTTTTGAACACTTAATGAAACTTAAGAAGAGTGATCTTAAAAGCAGGAAAAGAATCCTTAATGCATTTCAAAAAGCTCTCATGCGTTTTAATGGTGATTACGTTCTGTGCAAGGAGAAGGGAAAAAACATCCCTTTAAAGGAGGCCATAACGCTGGTCGTCCAGCCCCGCACCCTTGGATCTGAAGCCCAGGATGAAACTAAAAATCTGCTTGAAAATCTGGGGTGGAATAATAAAAAATAAGGTACATGGGCACTATTTTCATTAATCGTCCCACCTCCCTATTATGCCTGTCCGGGAATTTTTCTGATCCGTCTGATAGCGCTCTGTAGAATTCCTGGGCTTTAGGCAAACATGACGCCTTCAACATCTCTTAAATCACGGTTGAAGTCGAGACGAATTTTGGTAATAGCTGCGAGGAAATCTTCCTGTTTAATCGCCAAGCGTTCCTTCCTGATCGCAAACATACCGGCTTCCATGCAGATTGCCCGAAGGTCCGCACCGTTCTTGCCTTCGGTCTGTTTTGCGATTTCGCAGAGGTCTACATCGTCATCAATCGTTAGTGCCCGGCAGTGAACCTTGAGGATTGAGAGACGTCCGGTTTCATCCGGTGACGGAATCTCGATAATCCGGTCAAAGCGTCCTGGCCGGAGCAATGCCCTGTCAAGAATATCTATCCGGTTTGTTGCGCCAATGATTTTCACGTCACCACGGTTTTCGAATCCGTCCATCCCGGCCAAAAGCTGCATAAGCGTACGCTGCACTTCCCGGTCCCCGGATGTATTTGCCTCGGTGCGGGATGCACCTACTGCATCAATCTCGTCAATGAAGATAATCGTCGGAGCCTTCTTTTTGGCAAGATCAAAAAGCTCACGGACAAGTCGTGCTCCTTCCCCGATATATTTCTGGACGAGCTCAGATCCCACGACCCGCATAAAGTGAGCGTTGGTCTCATGGGCTACAGCTTTTGCCAGCAACGTCTTTCCCGTTCCAGGTGGTCCATGGAGCAGCACTCCTTTTGGGGGATCAATACCGATCCGCAGGAAAAGTTCAGGACGCTTCAGAGGGAGCTCGACTGCCTCCTTTATTTCGTTAATCTGGGCTTCAAGACCCCCGATATCCGCATAGGTTTCCTGCGGGGCCTCCACCAGTTCCATGCCATAAACCTGAGCATCAAAGCTGGTGGGGAGAATCTCAACAATTGCCAGTGACTGCTGGTTGAGCGTGCAGCGTACACCGGGTTTGAGTTCCTCAGTATTAATAGCAGGAGAACTCCGTACCAGAAAACGCGGGCCGGCACTGCTCCGGACAATAACACGGGATGTGTCAACAACATCAGTGATAGTACCGATAATCAGCGGAGGGCTGCGGAGCTGTTCGCTCTCACTTTTCAGTTTCCTCACTTCGCGTTCGTACCGGATCTTCTGGGTTTCGATATATCTCTTATCCGCTTCCACCTGCCGGAGTTGTTCGCGGAGTTCAAGGTTGCGGGATTCAAGGTTTCCTACCCGTTCTACCATCTGAACTTCGAGCTCGTGCTTGTCGTTTTCGATCTGGATCAACTGACTGCGAAGCTGTTCTGATAGCGTGCGGTACAATCGATAGAGCTCTTCTGGCGTCTGGGGTTCCGGTGTCTGGTGGAGAATGTCTCCCATCTTGTTTCTCAAATAGCTATATAGGGAAACTGCATATAAAGTGTTTGTGAGAATATGCAGTGCGAAATGTGTGGAGAAACGATTCGGGGCATCCCCAAATTAGTCAGGATAGAGGGTGCTGAACTTCAGGTATGCACAAAGTGCGAAAAATTTGGTACTGAAGTGCAGCAGCCCCGGCGCAAGGATCTTATCCGTCCGGTAAGTTCCGCCGCCCCGCGATCAGGAGCAAGCCCGGGGGCTGTTCCTCCAGTACGGAGAAAACGGGATCTCTTTGATTATATGGAGGGGGATATCGTGGATGATTATGCAGCCCGCATAAGGAAAGCACGGATGGATAAAGGACTTTCCTCAAAAGATCTGGCCATGCAGATAAAGGAACGTGAACACCTCATTAAAAAGATTGAGAATAGTGAATTGATCCCCGAGGAAGATGTAAGGAAAAAATTAGAGAAGATCCTCGAAATCAGGCTTATCGACGCTCCTGAGACGGAAAGCGAAAAAAAGGTTCAGAGTAAACTCACCCCCACACTGGGCGACCTTACGATCATTAAAAAAGTGAAGAAACAACCATAAACCTTAGTTTTTCCCAGGGTCAATAACCCGCTCCGCAGCGAGGGGGCGCTCTTCACCGGTGACACGGTACAGGCCCCCGGCCGCACTGGTCTGGTCCCTCCGGCGCCTGAAGGCAATCCCCGGGTTTGCGCATTACCTGCCGGGGCACGACCAGCCCGCGGAGGGAGCTGCACTGTACCAGAAATTTGATGACTCGATAGCCACTATCCGGCGCTTCCATGCCGCGGTGAAGAAGGCTGCTTTAGAGGCCGTCGGAAAGCCGGACCCGCAGGCAATCGCGGGCCGGGTCTTCGCGTCCCTGAACCTTCCCCCGGCACCCAGCCTGCAGATTGCGGTGATGACCAACAATATCATCCTTGCCGACATGAACGCAAGCAGCCTCGATGCCCTCCTGCAGGAGTGATCCTGTCCCGCGGGCGGGGTATGGCCCACGTCCAAAACCACATCCCCTCCTTTTTCTGATTGCAGTAACATCGCTAAATACGACCGTACCCGTTCCCGCCGGAGAACGGCGGATTATTCCCGCCCGGATTCCGCGTTTTTGCGAATTATGACCTCTGGAATTTGGGGTGCGAGGGAAAAGAGGTACAACCGGGCCCGATTCAGGCTCCGGTACTGCCGGGGAAATGCAGGGGTTTTCAGGTGGGGGATACTCCCCCCTCACTGACAGGAGTTCCGGTCACGTACGCAACGGTCTGTCCCGACTCAAGCCGTTTGCCCTCGCGGTCGATCTCGACCAGCGTGGACGGGGTGACGAGAAAGAACCGCCATGTCCCGTGCTTTGACCGGAGCCAGAGCTCTGCCGTGACGGTTGCGTCCCGGGCAATAATCCGGAGCTGGGCGATCTCTTCTTTAAAATCCTTAGCAAGCTGCTGAATAGTCGCGAGGATTGCCGGTGCGAACATGACCCGGGCGAACGTCACCGGGACCTTCGATATGATCGCGATATCGAAGACCCGCTCCGGCCCGCTCAGTGCCAGCTGGACGATGCCCCGGGCCTTCGCGATTGGGATCGCTTCCGCCAGCGCCCGGTGCGGGCGTGGACCGCGGGTCATGGGGGGCGCCTCGTTCTTATACGGTTTGGTTTTTTCATTGGTGTGTTACCTCCTTTTCTTTTTTCATTTCGTGTCATCGGGCCCAGTGACAAGGAGCAGCATTGGTTGGGGTAGTTAAAGGGCTTTTATTATAACCCGATTTTTGAAGGAAACGGAGAGTATTGCGAGCGTCCGATCCGAATCGGGGCCAGGGCCTCGTTCTGTTTGAAGGTACATAAAATGTTCCTCCGTCGGTTTCTCCGTTTTCATCACTCTTTTTCAGTCATGCTCCTGTCTTAAAGTCCCTTTGACAGAATGTATGAGACTGCCAAAGGAAATGGGCCTGGCTGAATAAATTCCGGGAACGGAAATCCGGGGATTTTAACATTGTATTTGAAGGGAACGGGGCGCGGATTTTCGAGATCGGTTTTTGCAAAAATGGGATGAGGCCGGAAAGATGAAAGGACCTGGAGGCGGAACTATGGGACGGACAGAGTGCGGGAGGGGATGCCAGGTTACCGGGAAAACTACCGTTCCACCGGGCGAGTGCCGGGACTTTACCAAATATTTTAAGGTCCTTAACACCTCGTAAATTTTCCAAATCGTAGCGAGTGTTACTGAAATGGATACCGGGTTTTTTAATTCATGGAAAATAAAAAAAGCAAAATGCTACTACTTCAGTAGTAGCGACCATATCTCTTATGTGCCTGCTCAATGGTCATCAGATCAAGGACCATCACGCGGTTCAGCTCTTTGTAAATTTTGAAAATTACCGTATATGTCCGCCCGATATGCATACGATATACCTGCACTTTGGGATGTAGACATTCTCCATCGGGTGCGCTGAACGGATCTTCAAGTTTGCGAAGGTGGTTGAAGATATGTTCCCGGATCTTCTCCGGATACTTTTCGAGTGTCCTGATGACACTTCTTTCGATTTGAACATCCACGTTTATACTCCTGCAACCCTGCTCGTTCATTTGCCACTCTTTACCACGAGGGCAAATTTTTGCCAGGCTGTTTTTTTTAGCCTGATTTTGGGATGTTGAGCATTTTTGCAGCATCCTTCAGGCTGACAAACTCGCCGTGCGTTTCGATCTCCTCGATGTGGGCCAGAAAATCACGTTCCTGTTTGAGTGCGATCATCTCCGCAAGGAGTTGATTGTACGTCTGACCGTGTTTTTTCAGGTCCGCAAGGGATTCCCAGATCTCTTCAGTCACGGGGATTCTCTTATTTGCAATTTCAGTCATGGTAGCTCAGCTCGGCAATTTTATCAGGCTGATTTCAGTCAGGGATACAACCGCCGTACGTTTCGTTGCATTGCCCTCTTACAGCCTTTAAATATTTGTAAGCACTTACAGTATTGTAATCACGTTAAGATAAAGATAACGCTCTGACTGGATTCTGAAAAATGATCAGAGCGGATTTTGTTTTAATTCATTCAGACCATGAGTAAAGAGCGTAGCAGGACGGAACCCGGGAACGCGGGAAAAACAGATGTCCTGTTCTGCGCAGGTTGAATGCATGGTGAGAGAAAGATCGCGATAAGAATTTTTAAATGCGATCACGGTATTCGATTGAAATTTCCATGGCGCTGTAATTTGCTGCGCTTTTGGGAGGCGAAACTCGGGCCGGATGGGATGCAGGAGGGGGCCGGAGAACGGAGGGGCTGTTTTGAAGGGGAGGAAGTGGTACCGATCCTCCCTGATCCCCGTAACTTATCCCTTCTCATAGTATTCCTAGTACTGATCGGCGTAACGCCACCATGCAAGGGTTCCGATGACCCCTGCAATACTCGTTAAAAAAAGAATACTATAACTAATCATTCCTAATGGTATGCTTTCAGCGCCAGCTGCGGTAGAAAACAATATAGGGATCCCCCATGGATAGTACGGTCCGAGACCCACTACACCGGTAAACTGAGCCAGTACGAGCGTAAAAATGGCAAAACCAACAGGAGCCAGATATCCCCTTCCGTAACTGGCAACAAATGCAACCGTTGAACAAAGCAGGATCGTAAGAAGAGAAGTTACCATAAAGAGGTAAGCGTTCTGAAAGACAATTGCCCCCGACCAGCCGGAAAGTTGAACCAATGTTCCGACTATAAGTCCGGAAGTAAATAATATGACTGAGAGAAAAGCACACCACAGAGCCACGAAGATAAATTTCGCTATGACAACGGAGGATCTTGAGACCGGGAGCGCAAGTAAATCCTTGAGCGTGCGGTCGGAATATTCACGCCCGAAAACCCAGCTGGTTACGAATGCAAAGCCCAGCAGACCCGCCCCGGCAATGATCTGGTTGAGTAATCCGAGATAGGTCTGCCAGTCCGCATTTCCAAACCTTATCATTGCCGATTTCGTTCCTATCAGGCCCAGTTTGCCGGCAAATTCCGGGTTTTTTACCACGAACATGAGTACGCCCATCATGCATGGAACGAAAATAAAAGCCAGGATGGTTATCCAGAGTATTCTAGACCGGTACCATTTCAGGCATTCAGCCCAGACCGCCGGATAAATATTTTTCATTCACCTGCTCCGATTGTTCTTAAGAAATATGACTCAAGGTCTTCCTCTTCAACCTTCAGCAACGTAGGGGGGAAACCGGCCTGCACGAGAATACGTGCGATGTGTTCAGGATGGTCTGTTGCGTCCTTACCGTTTACTTCCAGGTTGCCGTTTTCAGACTGGTTTACAGAATACCCCTCATTGAAAAGCTGCAACCGTACTGCTTCTGTATCGCGGGCATTGACCATGAGCCGTTTATAAAGGAGGTGCTCCAGCTGGTCTGCATTTATTTCCTGGACCAGGCACCCTTCATGGATAATACCAATCCGGGTGACAAATTTTGACATCTCCCCAAGGATATGGCTGGATACAAATATCGTAACTCCGTGGTGTAAGGTAAGATCCTTAAACAATTCCCGTATCTCGACAATACCGGAGGGATCCAGGCCATTGGCAGGCTCGTCGAGGATCAGGATTTCCGGATTGTGCAAAAGTGCTTTTGCCAGGCCGAGCCGTTGTGCGTTCCCTGACGACAGGTGTTCTGCCTTTATGTCCCGGTAAGCGTCCAGCCGCAGCCTGCCGATTACCGCCTCAACCGTTTTTTTATCCGGTATCCCGCGCAACCGCCGCATGATCTCAAGGTTTTCCCAGACAGTTAGTTCAGGATACGATGAAGGGGTTTCAACTATGTACCCGACTTTTTCCCACAGGTCACTGCTGTCAGAACCAACTTTCCTTCCCCATAAAAAAGCCGAACCCGCGGAGGGTCGGATCATCCCCAGGAGCATGCGGATAGTGGTGGTTTTACCCGCACCATTGAGCCCCAGGAATCCATAAATTTCACCTTTCCTGACCTGCAGGGAAACATTTTCGACAGCGTGGACACTCCCGTAATGCTTGGTTAACTTTTCTGTCCTGATCACGTCTTCCATAATCTTTCACGACACAAATCCCGGGAACAGCGAGGAAAAAACCCGTTTCGTTCTGTTGAGAGGTACTTGCCTCTGAATTGAAAAGTGTTCTCCTCGCCCGGCCCCGCATCATCAGGAGGTGTGTCTCCTGTCGGCTAACGTCGGGCAAGGGGAGCATGCGGGTTGAGGGTAGCCTCATGGTGTCGTGATATGATTAAGGTGCGGTGAATCCAATTCCTGTTAAAAAACGTCTCACTCATTATCGGTGTTGAACTGCATGGTATTTGCGGAAGATATCCTCCAGACTGTTATTAAAAAATATCCCTGTTGCGCAGCCTGGGCAATCCCCATCTCATCGCTGGATATGCGGGAACGGGAATTTTTTTCCCGGTTCTTTCCGGCATCCGGAACAGCGATCGTACTTGGTTATCATATCGTGACAAAAGATGAATGGACATGGTTTGAAAAGGAAGACGGGCTGCATCACTGCGATGCAGATGATCACAGTAAAAAAATCTGTACAGAGATCGCAGAAGCTCTTGGAGTTCATGGATTCCGGACGGATCTGGTCCCATACCCCGGAGAGTGTGGCCTGCAATTCCGGTCGGTTGCACAGGCCGCAGGAGCGGGCAGGATCGGGATCAATGTCTTTCTGTTGCATCCTGTCTGGGGCCCGTGGATCCAGCTGAGCGTTCTCGCAACCGATGCGCCGTCCCGGTACCGTCCGGTATGTTACCCGCCTGTCTGCACCCGCTGTGGTGAATGTATCGTATCGTGTCCGGCAGGAGCTATCCGGGAGGATTCATTTGACGGGCTCCGCTGCCGCAGTTACCGTACAGAAAAAGGGGAATATGTCCCGTTCGGGCCGGAGAAAGAATTCAGGTACTGTACGATATGTGCCGATGTCTGCCCGATCGGTCCGAAACCTAAAGAGTAAGTCCGGTGATTGTTCCATGACGATAATTCCCCATCTTCCTATTTCCTCTTCCGGCACGGAGGCACTCCTTTTTCCTATCGCCTTCTTCGGATGGATCGCGAGTGAGTCACAGGACTCAAAGGTTCTGACTATGGATAGGCACTGTTCAACACTACCGGAACATGATTGCCCATAACCTCCATCAGGTTCACGTAATTTATTATCGAAAGTTTTTCCCGGAACAGATACCATGAAATTTATGCAAAATGCCCCTGTAGCAACAAGTATCATTTTCGGCACATTGTTCAGTGTTGTAGCGGGCATGGTGTACATTATACTGCTCCATGAACTAGGTTCGATGTTTTACCCTTTCGCGGCCCTGGCTTTCCTCGGCGGTCCGCTCATCGCCGGAACGACAGGCGCTGCTCAATCACGCGAACACAAATACAGGGCATTTCTCATTTCAGGTTGTGCCGTATTCGGCGTAGTGCTCGTATTGTTTTTCGTTACCTACGCGGTCCTGCCTCACTTCGATCGCACGAGCGTGCAGCTGCCGGAGTACTGCGACGGATTTGACAGCAGCCCTCATCCTGCTCCGATGCTTGCATACGAACTCCCGGGCACAGGAACCGGCATGTTGATTACCGGCAATGAACAAACCGCTGTGGTTGCGATGATCGATTACACGAAAGCGCCTTACCCGAGCACTGTCTATGTCGTGAACAGGAGCGACAACAGGATCCTCCGGCGCATGGACTTTGCAGACGATACCATCATTGCGACAATCGACAGCGGCATTGTATACCTCCATCATGACAAACTGGGATATCTCATCAATGCCCGGACCGGAGCATCTGAAAAACTATCCTGCTCATCGACAACTATGGCGGATTAAGCGGGAGCGATCGCCCTGTCCTTCCCGGCGCATCCGAAGGGCGCAGGTATCTTGAAACCACCGCGGTGATTTCATCGTGAAGCACCGATGGGACGGTCCGGTCCCGCCCCCATCTCACGATGAACGGTATCGCTTACAACTGTTTTGTCAAAGGGGAAACAGGGGAAATTGTGGAAATATGATTTTCTTTATCCCCGCCATTTCACTGGCGAAGCATTTGACCGGGATAGTGCTTGCCATCCTGTCGTGGGGAGCGTTACTCATCCTATTGCTGGCGTCCTGTATTGTGTACGGGTACCGGATCCGTGTCGAGTATATCTCGCACGTGAAGGAGACGAAGATGCTGATACCGTTTATTATCTGATGAATTGTTCGTCTGGTAAGAGCGTAACTATCACTGATATCTTAATACGCATATCACTCCAGAGTGATACATATCAGTGATAGGTTTAAATAGGTATCACTTATAAGTGATAGCTATGAATGAATCCGAAATCACGGAGAAAGCCGAAGATTTCATCCGGAACCAGTTGGGACTTCCACCGGAATCAAAAGATGTCGATCTGGGAACCCTCTATGATTCATTAGACGTTGCCCAGCCATTGCGACCGGATATCGTGTTCAGGAATAATGGCGAATTATTTTTTGTCGAAATCAAGAATTCCACGATTACTATTGATACCATAGCACGGATGAACCTCCAAAGAGAAATCCTGCAGAAAAGAACCAACCGACAAGTCCGTCTGGTAATTGCCGCAAAGACAATCAATACCAGGGAAGAAATTCTCGCAAAGGAGCTTGACATCATTATCATAAAACTACCTTGGGCTCTCACCACCCCAAAGGGACTGGAATATAAGTCAACGAAAATTCGCATCAGTTCCCAGAAATCCTGGAAAATTATTACGCGTCTGCTTAGGGAAAAAAGTACCTCCATCCGGCAACTATCAATAAAGGAGGGAGTATCGTACGCCTGGACACACAAAGTCATTGAAATCTTACGGGACCAGAATGTGGTGAAAAGTGATGGGGGATACGTAACGGTTTCCGATGTAAAAAATCTCCTCAACGGTGTGGCATGGGAACGCCCGATGCGAAATTTACAAGCTGGTGAGTTCCCGGTAACTTTTTCCGGTACTCATATAGCAGCACAGGAAATCACCAGAGCTCTTCAGAAACAGGAAATAAAATTCGCATTCACAGCGTACACTTCCGGAGGACTGTATACATCCTATGCGATACGGCAGGACGCGATCTATCTCTATCTCGAAAAGGAAGCAATCGGCCAGTTTAAGGAAAATTATGGTTCGCACGGAGAGAACGGTATCCGTGCCGTTATCTATACTCCGGACCGGGATGTATTCACCGATGTCCAGGAGAGAGAGTCAGTCGTCATCACATCGCCCGCCCAGACCCTGCTGGATCTGGCCGGTCTTGGATTCAGCGCAATGGATCTCACGAGAGTGATGGTGGAGAAGTATGCCGATCTATAATCCCGGCTCGGCAATTATTAGATCTCACTCGCAGAGCTTGGGAAAA
>CAYWHL010000063.1:0-12258 GCA_964457995.1 uncultured Methanoregula sp.
AATAGTTAAGCTAATATTTCAAATTTGAAAATTTTAATGCGAATTGTGGGATAGTAAAATCCATTCTAACGTATAGCGATATAAAGTTATTATTTCTAAATCCTGTCTTACAGGCGTTTTTTTCATTATGATCTTTTCGGGGATATGAGTGGCAGGATAATAGTCCGTAATACCGATGCAAAGCAATCGATATTATTCGATTACAGTCTGAAATGGCCAGATAAATTTATTAATTAATTTTCTGGTCGATCAGGTCGGTTTTTCTCAATTAAACGAGGAATTCCCTGGAGGAATTTTTATTTTCTTCCATATTCATCATAGAATCTGACAATGTCATCCTCTTCAAGATATTCACCAAGCTGGACCTCTATAACTTCAAGCGGGATAACACCCGGGTTTTTTAACCGGTGCCTCGTACCACTACGGACAAATGTGCTCTCACCCTGCCGGAGTAACTTAGTTTCTCCATTAAGTTCAACTTCAGCGGTTCCGCTTACAACAACCCAATGCTCACTCCGGTGATGATGAAGCTGAAGGGAGAGTTTCTGGGCGGGCTTGACACTTACTCGTTTGATTTTATAGATTTCAGTTTCTTCAAGAACCGTGTAAGATCCCCAGGGACGGTGCACCTGCCTGTGGAACCTGGTTACCGGATCATTACACTCATTATATCTGTTGACAAGCTGTTTTACCTGCTCCGTGTGCCGGTTGTCGCAGATAAGGAGAGCATCGGATGTGTCAACGACAATGAGGTCATGCACTCCAATCAGTCCTACATGTTTACCGGAGGCGTGCACAAAATTATTTTTTGCTGAAAAATACTCAGCTTTGCCAACATTACCATCTTTGTCATGCTGTTCGCTATCATAGAGGGCCTTGAATGTTCCCAGATCACTCCACTCGGTTTCAAGAGTAACAACAGCAACTCTTTTTGAATGTTCAAGCAGCCCATAATCAATAGAGATGGATTCAAGATTCCGGTAATCCGCAATGCATTCGTCGGCAAATGCATTGAAAAGATCCATGCGGTATTTTTTTAGCTCCTCAAAAAAACAGTCAGCAGACAGGAGAAATATCCCGCTGTTCCAGAGATAACCCTTCCGGACATATTCTTTTGCTGTTTTTTCATCGGGTTTTTCTTTGAATTCGTCAACAACGGCTCCTGTAATAAGCGCTTTTCCCGGTTTTATATATCCATACCCGGTATGGGGGAAGGTGGGTTTTATACCGAACGTGACAAGATTTTTCCTTGACAACGGTTCCGCCGCCCTGATCTGGTCGATGGCAGTATCACCGAGCAGGTGATCACTTGGGAATACTACTGCTGTGGCAGAAGGAGAGATTGTCCGGATACGCTGCATTGCCCACGCGATTGCAGGTAATGTGTTTTTCCCTTCCGGTTCTGCGAGAAGGTGATTATCAGAAATATTGTATCCAATCTCCTCCACCTGGTTCCGGGTGAGATACTGGTGGATTTCGTTTGTTACTACATATATCTCGTCCGGTTCCGAGAGCCGGCTTGCCCGCTCATATGTCTTCTGAAAAAGCGATTTACCATCAAGCAGCATGAACTGCTTGGGATAAAACTCCCGGGAGAGCGGCCAGAGTCTCGTCCCGATACCCCCGGCAAGAATGATGGATTTCATGAAGTGTCCGTTTTCCTGAACAGATTTTTAATGCTTGACCATTCAGAAATATCTTACATACTTTTGTCCGGAGTCACCATTTATAGGATTCGATTCTAGTAAAAAATTAAAATCACTGACCCTAAAAAAAGACAGGAAGATCCTCTCTGCCATATATTCTGATTTCATCTCTCTTTAATTGCGCTTTTTTTCTTTGTCTGTACTTTGTTCATAACCTTCGATTCACAGGGTATACACCGGTCTAGTTTCTCATCGAAGATACGGTAGGAGTTTGCGAGCACCGATGAGTTGGAAATCATACCAGCCAGCAGTATTACCTCAAGAATCTCTTCCCTGCTCGCGCCCATTTTGAGAGATGCCTGCATGTGATATCCGGTACAGTGCGGGCATTTTAGTGCTGCTCCGATGGCAAGGCTGATAAGTTCCACATACTTTGGATCGAGCGGGCTGGTCTGAGTCACCGTACCCTTGTAAAGAAGATGGGAGATAAGTACCTCCGGGCGTTCCCCCATCCGTTTAAAGATGAGTGGTACACGGCCATATTCCTCTTCAATCTCTCTCATCCACTCATCAGCAGTGGCATCTGCTCCACGCGCTACAATCTGTGCAAGCCGCTCCTCAAATTCCTCTTTGGTTGTTTTTTCCATTATATCACCGTGTTGGTTTCTGAAAATGGCAGGATTTTTACCAGAATATAATCCCGCATTCGTGAGGGAACAACATCACATACATCCCCAAGCATTATCCCGTCCTCAATCTCTATTCTCCTCAAATCGGCGGCAAATGTATCAAAAGGAAGCTTAACCCGAAGCCCGGCCATCTGCACGGTGAGCGGGGTCGGTGATGTGACCTCATGGATAGCAGGCACCTGTTCATTAATCAAATCCATAAGTCTCGCAGGAGAAACAGAAAGGGGGTCTTTTGCAATGGCTTCACGCTTTTTCTCAAGCACCCGTGTGATTTCGGCAATGATCTCATCAAGCTTTTCGAGTTCATCTGATTCCTTGGTCCGGTGCATGAATCTCCCGACATTACCGACGTAACCATCAACTGGTGGATCAATAATCTTTTTGAGGGTTTCTTTGTCAGGACCCCCGCAGACCACGATCGGCACATCAATCCCTCTCCGGAGAGTGGGCATTTTATATTCAATACAGGTTTCAAAATTGCCCAGGAGATAGACTGCAATGTCGTGTTCGTTGATGACATCACGTTCCTCATCATTTAAACCGGCGATCCGCTTACCCGGGCCCCGTGCGAGACCGACCATGTTACTTTTTGCCCCGATTCGTCGGACATATTCCGCGATATCACACGATGGGTGTGGCAGGTGATGGATCTCGAGGCTCATACTGACAATTGCAATTTCTGTACCGACAAGCGGTGAATCGGTCACTTCCCCGAAAAGAGGTTTTGCAATCTGGCGAATAAGCTCAATATCGTCACGGGGAACGAAGCACTGCAGTACGACCTCTGCAGCAATCATGTGTTTTTGGACAATATATCCCCCGAGATCTTCAATCAGGTCGATAATGATGTCATGCTGGTAAATCCCTCCCTTGTAGGTAATCGGGACGAGAGTCATGGCACTTCACCCATGAGCGCAAATTTATCCCTGATAATTGTATCGATATTCTCCGGAAGGGGGTTCTCACTTGCTACAAATGAGAATTTTTCGTTGCCGAAGATCTCGCTCCGAACACGGAATCCTTCCGGTGCGATGTGTCTGAATGCGTAAATCAGATCTTTATAGAGCGACTCACTTGGATCGGCTACTATGATCTCTTCAAGTTCTTTGGGATCCACCCGGATATCATACAGGATGACCGTGAAACGGTCTGGCTGTTCCACATGGTCTTTGCCAAATTTTTGCCAGAAAATTTTAAGCATGGGAGCAAGGTAGGTCTCATCTGAAATGACGAGTGTTATTTTTCCCTCCAATGGATTTACATTGGCAAAATCTCTAACGCGGACACGCGTAGTTATCTTTTTTAATATACCCACTGCGAAAAATATCGGCACCTTCGGATCAATATAAACATGAAGTTTATGGATTACTCTTAGAAGATTGTGGTCAAGCAGAACAACGTTTGTAATTTGCTTGTAGTATGCAGCACCCGACGGTTCCGGACATTCCACTTCGAAGTACTCAATAGCAAGCATCTAATCGTCCTTTATAAATCCTGATGCAAGGAGTGCGGATCCAACCGCACCGATATACTGTGAATAGGGTGGAACTATGATCTGTGTCTGGAGAAGTTCACCCATCGCGTGTACAAGTCCCTCAATAAGAGATGTACCCCCAACCATAAGCACCGGCTCCTTGATATCAACTTCCTGCAATTGTTGTTCGAAGACCTGCTCCGCAACACTATGGCACGCGGCTGCAGCAACATCCTCCCTTGTGCTGCCAGTGGCAAGGGCGTTCACCAGGCTTTGTGTGCCAAAGACGATACAATAACTGTTCATCGGAACGCGTTTTGCCACCCCTTTCATGGCAAGCGGACCGAGCTCAGTAATGTCCACTCCGAGCCGTTTCGCCGTCATTTCAAGAAACCTGCCGCTTGCGCCTGCGCAGATGCCACCCATGGTAAATGAACCGGGAATACCATCCATAACAGATATCGCTTTGTTGTCCATCCCTCCGATATCGATAACAGTTGCCGGCCCATGCTGTCTTTGGGCTAGGTATACTGCTCCCTTGGAGTTCACAGTCAGCTCTTCCTGGATGAGGTCAGCACCAATCTCTTTACCAACCAGGAACCGCCCGTAGCCGGTTGTTCCTACTGCCTGTACTTCGTTACGTTTAATGCCCGCTTCTTCGAGTGCATGACTGATCACGTCATGTGCACTTTTTAGTACCTCTATTGTAGGCTGCCACCCTGTCCCGACGATTTTGTTGTCCTTCATCACTATAGCTTTGGTTGTTGCGGAACCTGAGTCAAGTCCAAGCGTGATCCCCTGCTGAGTTTCACGGGCGAGGAGCGCCCGCCGGCGGGCAATGGTAGTCAGGGCTTCCATACGGGTGAGGAGAGTCCCTGAAGTAGTCCGCTCAGTAAAGGAATAACTTACGACAGGAAGCTTCGAATTCTCGTGTATATAGCGCCTGAGTTCGTTTCTTACAATAGCCGCTTCGGCGCATCGGAAACAGGTGGCAATAAAGACTGCATCTGCCTCAACTCGCCCTTCTACAAGAGCTTTGGCACGGGAGATGGCAAGCTTGAGATCAGGGCTTCGCACATCAAGCCCGTATGCTTCAAAATCGCGCAGGATATCCTTTAGCGCAATATCCGGGAAGAAGACCTCACCATTCACTTCTTTTGCCGCGACGTCGATTTCATGCTGGACGCCGGAGTATTCAGGACCGCAGGAAATCTGGGCGATCCGCACCGGGGGTGTCATTATTTGCCTCCCAGTCCGGTGAGGAACCGTTTTATTGCAGCAACAAACTTCACGCCTTCCTCCTCATTTTTCGGGTAGGTCAGATCAAGCTGGGGGACATCCTTCTGCCGGACAAGGAATATAATCAGTTCGTTGGTCCGTGCACATCCCATGCACCCAAAAGCAAGGTCTGCATCATTGATGATGATTGCCGCCTCACATTCTTCGATCATCGGACCGTAGAGGGCCATCCGTCCCCTGACACCACTGGGCACTTCGACGGCAGCCCACTTCAGGCCTTTTTTAGGCTCCTCGGGAGTAATCTGGAGTGGCGCGGATTCGAATCCTGCTGTCTGGATACGTTCGCGGATAGCGACGGCAGAACTAAGTGGGGTATGTCCGTAACGCGCCACCATATCGGAGAGGATCAGGCTCGTTGAAGGATAGATAAATATTTTTGCCATATCAGGACTCCTGTGCCTCGATCATTTTCTTGAGTTTATAGATATCCAATATCTTATCTTCCCGGGGGTTTTCCGGCTCAGGGATAGTATTTTCATCGCGGTTTTTAAGTTCCTTGAGTCCATGTGAGACATAGGGGATGATGGTCATTTCGTACTCCATACCATGATATCCCGGGCGCGCTCCGCCAAGGTTTGCACGGCAGCGGCGGGAATCTCCAGGGGGAAACCCGCGGTCTTTGATAAATATATGATCTGGATCAATCTTCCGGAGCTCTGCTATGATGCGGTCAACTTCATCCTTTTTCCCATTAATGATTAGTCCAAAACAGGTCTCCTTAATCATCGCACCCTGTGAGATCTCGTAGGCACGCACTGCAAGATCAGCCGGAGTAATATCAAATGACTCTACTACAACATATTTTGTAACGGTGCCTACAAGAATCGGGGTATATTCGTTCACTGCTTCATCTCCCTGATATATACGTTCTCCTTTTCCTTGACTTTTTTCAATTTTTCAGTATCGATAACACGCCCAATAATATTGGTTCCTTCAAATGGCTCGGATGTTGGACCAAACTCTTTATTTGCCGACAGGCGGACACCTATAAATCCTGCACCTTTGCGGGAATCATTAGTAATTGCAAGAGAAGCCGCGGGGGCCTCATCTTTTGGCGGATTCTCAGGATTGATCTTTGTTCCGGGGGGAATCGGTGACTTGAACAGGACGACATCATCGAATTTAAAAAAGACGGGCAGCATACCGGCATCGTGTTGCTTCAGCCCGGTAATCCTTCGGAATATATCGCAACTGACCGGTGCTTTTTCATCATACAGCGTAATATCTATCACCTTTTCCAGTGGAGCAGTCGTTACGGCAACTCTTCGCTCCTTGAGGACATCCAGTGTGTTACCGGGATCCTGCGATACCACAATCCGATCACCGGCATCCTTGTCGGTTTTAAACTGTATTCCCTGTGCTGAAACGACCTCTTTTGCCTTAATCAGGGGAAGTCCGAGGAGATCTATCCGTTGAGGCAGAACACGGATAGAGAGGATATCGTGTTCTTTGGCGAGTTTAACGAGTTCTATACCATGAACTACCTGTCCGACCACACTGTGAACAAGACTGCTTGGGACGTCATCACGATAAATATAGATTCCACCTTCCATCTTGCCGTGGGTCCTGACAGTAACGGTTCCCTCCCTTCTGGGACGGCGAAGTTCCGTTTCGATTCCTGAAGTACCAGCGAGCCGGGAATCGAGGATAAATGTGCTTGTAGCCCCTTTCACCGTAAACTTCCCGGACTGAAGTGCATGGAGCATATGCTCCACACTACCAGCGGCTTCAGTAGTAATTCGTTCCGGAGTATATCCCTGTGCAGTTACATTTACCCGGGTAACAATCTGCATGCCATCTTCCGGAATAATGCTCATATCAGTTGTGGTATAAGAGCGGCTTGTGTCTGCCCAGCTGATGACCGGCTCGATTTTATTAATACGATCTCCGTTTGTCCAGCGTTCGAGCACTGCCCTGCCACTTATGACTTTCCCGATAACACCGCCACTTTCGTCAGCCCCATGATCTGCAGAATGGCGGGTTTTGGAGAAAATCAGGTAGGAGCGTGCTGGTTCATAGCCCCCGCAACCAAGGATCACATCTCCCCGTTCATAGAGCTGGGGTTTGCGCAGTGGATGAATAAGTGAAGGGAAAGGTCCAAACGCCGTCGCATAACGATCCCCCCAGTGCAGGTTGAGTCTCTCAATAATTTCAGGGGATTCCAGGAAATCGGCGTTCCTTCCTGCCATCTCAATCGATACTTCACCTGCCGTAGTGCTGAGTTTAAGATTACCTGTTTTTGCCTGTTTTTGAGTTGACTGCCGGATAATACCCACACTACAGCCAGGTGGATGATGGGAGAGGATAGAACCGAGCGTGTCCCCCTCACTTACATCCATCCTCTCTCCATCGAGGTGGATGGTAGTCATTTAGTCCCTCATGCTGCAGACTGGCTCATAAGCTTGCGTTCTTCCTCGGTGAGGATCGCGAGTACATCTGCTGTCTTGCCAATTTGCACGATCTTTCCGCCACGCATAAGAGCGAGCCGGTCACAGATATCCCGAACAAACGTCATATCATGCGAAACGACTATGAATGTCTCTTCCATCTCTTCGCGGGAGTGCATGATAGAATGTTTTACATCGATCTTTGTTATCGGGTCCATCGTACCGGTTGGTTCATCAAGTATCACAATCCTCGGTTCACGGATAAGAACCTGGGCAAGTGCCACACGGTGTCTTTCCCCTTCGGAAAGTTGTCCGGGCATTCTTTCAAGAATCTCCCTGCTTTTTTCATCAGTGAACCCCGCCATCCTGAGTGTTATGAGTGCCTTTCGCATAGCGAGTTCTTTTGGGAATTCCAGACCGATCGCATCAGTCAGATTGTCAAGGACATTACGGTGGGGGAAAAGGTCATATTCCTGATGGAGGAGCCCGATATATGCCGTAGCTCTCCCCCTCTGCTCTATGCCGGGCTTGGTCATGTCGATCCACTCTTCACCAATCCGTATATTCATCTCGCCGCTGGTGGGTTCGATAAGACCGGCGATAATACCTGAGAGGGTTGTCTTTCCCGCCCCGCTCTTTCCGATAATCCCGAAGATCTCTTTGGTATAAACCTCAAAGGTGACCCCGTTTACCGCCTTCACGACACCGCGATCAACAGAAATATAGCGTTTGAAAAGGTCCCTTGCCGCAACAACCTTCTCACCCAACTCGGCTGCGTCGAATTTTTCAGTGTCATCATAACCTTTCATGAACTCGATGATAACTTCCTTCGGTGTCCCTATTTTTGCAATTCCGCCATCCAACAGGAGGATTGCACGGTGTGCGACATCTTCAATCACCTGAGAGAAGTGGGAGGTGACAACCATTCCCATATTATTTGTTTTGGCTGCATCGGAAAGCATTGAATGTACAATCCGAGCTGTCCCGGGATCAAGGGTGCCGGTAGGTTCATCGGCAAAGAGTATAAACGGTTCCTTTGCGAGCTGACGGGCGAGAACCACACGCTGTTTCTCGCCTCCTGAAAGATCACGGGCGATATGCATCATCCTGTGTGAAAGCCTTACCTGGTCTATAAGGTCGGCGGCACGGTTGATGGCTTTGTCCTGTTGGTAATCGATATCATCAAGAGCGTGAAGCACATTTTCGATGACACGGTCATCACCGTACAAAGCAAAGGTGCGCTGGAACATGATTGCGGTCCGCCTCATCAGCCGGCGCTTGAGGTGTTCATCTCTTTCGTTCCAGAGATCTACGTCAAGTGCAGAGAAAGTGCCACTGCAATGGGGGCAGGATTTCCCCGCGGCACTCCCGACATCCATATAATCGCATCCGTTGCACGCTGCAACATGGTATATAATTTTTCCACTCGTTGGAGCCTGCTCCACACCTCTCATAAGATGCATGAGCACAGTCTTTCCCGCGCCACTCCTGCCAATAATTCCCAGGATCTCCCCTTCGGCAATCTCAAAAGAAATGTTCTTGAGTACCCTCGTGCCACCAAAATCCATGCAGAGGTTGTCGACCGTGATCAATGGAGCTTTCATAATACCCTTATACCTATTGTGATACTTGTGGCATATTACTTTTTATATAATCCTCTACAGTAGTCACGATCGAAATGTCCTGTAGATCTGAGCAATTCCTGCACGAGAGCGACAACTTCACTCACATTTTTTACTATGTAATCAGCTTCTTTGTAGAGTTCTTCCGGCCGGTCACCTGTCTGCTCGATTGTAAGTATTGCAATATCGGCATTTTGCATGGCATATAAGTCGTTGATCCCATCACCCACCATCAGCACCTTGTCGTACTCCTGTCGCAGATCATTGACTATCTGGGCTTTTACCGTAGGAGTTGCCACGCCATACACCCTGTCACGGGGAATACCAAGGTAGTCTGCCATTTTTTCAAGTTTTGTTACCCTGTCACCGGATGCAATAAAAGTCGGCACACCCATGCGGTGCAGGGCAGTGATCGCCTCTTTTGCACCATCAAACGGCCAGCCACCTGCTGTAATCGCAAATTCAATGCGCTTGTCTGCCATGTTGATTATCGCACCGCTGTTTAAGGTAACGATAGATTCCGCTTTACAGACTGTCCAGACATTCCGGATACATTCCTGAAGGTCGCTCACTTTTACATGGCAATCGGAATAGAGCACATCCCCGATTTCCTCTGCGGTAACAATCTTTCTGGTGCAGCTCACACCGAATCCGATGCTTTTCTCTACAAGGTACTCCGAAAGCAGCATTTCGCCCGGTGTTTTCATGATATCCTTTGAGTGAACGGGCAGAACAACGAGCACACGATCAGGAGAACTGAACGTTAATGTAGTGGTCTCAATACCCGGCAGCAGTTTTTTGTTGCATATATCCTTTGCGACACGGTACGTATTCAGGAGCGTTCCGGCACTGTCAAAGACAACAGCAAACGACATGGTGGCACCCTTTGATAAACTCTATGTACTTTTCTGAACATTCAATCATTGAAGCTGATGTTCGTAACTGAAACCGCAGAGAAGATAAAGAGCATGGAGATTCGGGGAGCCGGGCGAATCGCGCGTGAGGCAGCTGAAGCACTCCGGCGGCATGCAGAAGAAGTACGGCAGGGGGATCTGGAGTCTTTCCGGCGGGAAATGGAAGGTGCTGCGCAGACACTGATCGCTACGCGCCCGACTGCGGTTTCCCTCCCGAATGCCGTACACATTGTTATGTCCGGACTTGAGCGGGCAGCAACACTAAAAGAGGCACGGAACGGAGTGATCAATCGTGCGGAGAAGTTCATTCACTCATCTCTGCACGCGGTGGAAAATATCGCACAGTTCGGCGCACGCCATATACGGGACGGGGATACACTTCTCACGCATTGCAATTCTGAAGCTGCCCTTGGATGCATTATCGAGGCGCACCGGAGCGGCAAAGAGATTGAGGTCTTTGCAACAGAGGTGCGCCCGCGATACCAGGGGCATATTACCATCAGGACACTCAATGATGCTGGGATTAAAACCCATCTCATTGTTGATTCAGCGGTGCGTTCGTTCATCAACGACGTTGATCTAGTGATCGTCGGAGCAGATGCGGTTACGGTAAATGGAGCAGTGGTAAACAAGATCGGCACAGCACAGGTTGCACATACCGCTCATGAAGCACGGGTGAATGTTCTCGTTGCGGCAGAGACCTACAAGTTTGCGCCTAGGACAATTTTCGGTGAACTGATCCAGATTGAGGAGCGTGCCGGAAACGAGGTGCTGGCAGATGAGATCGCCCGTACTCTCCCGCATGTCACTGTGCGCAATCCCTCATTTGATGTGACTCCCGCTGAATATATCGATCTTATTGTAACGGAAGCAGGTGCTATTCCACCACAAATGGCCTATATCATCATCAGAGAGTATCTTGGATGGGGAATCGAAGAATTCCATAAAACCTTTGAAATTAATACAAGACATGAGGAATGAATATATGACTGGAGTCTCAGACAACAGGGGAAGCAATTGAGGGATATACGCATGGAAATACCATTTACCAAACTACACGGAAACGGCAATGATTTTGTTTTGATTGATGAGCATGAAAAAATCATCATACCGGATGATATGAAAGGGCAGTTTGCTGCCATCTACTGCGATCGTCGTTTCGGGATTGGCGCGGATGGGGTCATCTACCTCTCCAAATCTGAAAAAAGCATGATCAGAATGCGCATACTCCAGCCGGACGAGAGCGAGGCGGAGATGTGCGGTAACGGCATCCGCTGCCTCGCCAAGTATGCTTTTGATGCCGGTTACGCAAAGGAATCCGGCACAGTAGAAACTCCTGCCGGCGAGATCAGTGTTGCTATGGGGTACAAGGAAGACGAGTTTTCTGCGACAATCACCATGCCAACACCGAAATTTGACCGTAAGGATATTCCAGCAACTGGTGAAGGGGAATATAAGGAGAGGATAGGGGATTTCGATGTCTACGCGGTAAACACTGGTGTCCCTCATGCAGTTATTATCGTTGACGCAGTCGATGCCATCGATGTTGAAGCAGTGGCTCCGGTAATCCGCCACCATGCAACATTCGAAAAAGGGGCGAACGTGAATTTCGTTGAAAAGACCGGATCCGACAGTATCAGGATCCGCACGTTCGAGCGCGGGGTGGAGGAGGAGACGCTCTCCTGTGGCACTGGCGCCACTGCATCAGCTGCAGTCGTGCACAAACTGGGATATGCTGGTGAAACCGTCAATGTGGAAACACGCGGGGGTCCCCTTATTATCTATCTCAAAGACGGCGCAAAAATGGAAGGCCCGGCAACAACGGTTTTTTCCGGGAAAATCTCATACTGAACATACCCCTTTTCTATTCGATAGAATTCATTGCTGTTCTTTGGAGGCAATTTCTTGGAATGCCAATCGTATAGCAGGAATACCGTTATTATCAAAGCTTATTGCCATAATTTTTATCGCGCAACTACCAATCAGCATTTTTTCGATCCGTTATGTCACGGGCAACAATAGCGATCTTAATCACGTCTCCGGTTTCGCTCAGTATAGGATATGCAACGGTTTCAAACCATATACCCTCGCGTTCATCCTCAAAGCGCACCATCTTTTTCTTTTCCAGTACCTGAGCAATCAGCGATCGTCTCGATCGTGCAACTTCTTCTGGCAGCAGATCATCTGTCAGGATACCAACTAATTCATCGCTCCGCTTTCCAAAGCG
>CAYWHL010000064.1:0-12114 GCA_964457995.1 uncultured Methanoregula sp.
GCGTGCCTGGATGTTATCTATCCGTGACGGCGATGCAGATAAAGTAGTCATTGCACGACCACAACATCTAAAAGCACAAAAGTAAATTCTTTGTCAGGTTGTTGGCATGAAAGTGAAGGGTATCATTAGCGAAGAGAGGGTCACGCTCCCGGAAATGCGGGAAGTCCTGTTAGGAGTGGAATCTCAAAGGATCGCGGCAGAAAAGGAGATGTCCTACGAATTCCGGCGCAGTGTCGAGCATGCCAATCAACTTGCAAAGACCGCTCCTGAAAAAGCACGCACACTTGTGGCGGACCTTTTGAAAATGGAAAAGATGAAGCCTGAGATCGCCTATAGAATTGCAAATATCATGCCAAAGACCCGTGATGAGGTGCGGGCGATTTTTGCAAAAGAGCGGTACACGCTGACCCCTGAAGAACTAGATAAAATTATTGAACAGGTAATGGCACACTTCTGAGGTGTGACACATGAAGGCGGAAAATAAAGAGGTTAATGCGATCGTACTGGATGTGTTACTCAAAGGACACCCGGATGATCCGCGCCCACCTTTTAAGAGAGAACCGATCATCCAGGCAATCGGACTTGAACAGTTTAAACTCCTTGAGCTTGTACCCAAGAACACCGTATCAATCGATCTCTATGACAAAGTCTATATCGGTGACGCTGAGCGTGATAAAATTGAACGCGTTAAGCGTCGGATTGGGTACAAAGACCTGACGCAGACTGCCCGTGGTGAACTCCCCTTCATAATAGAAAAGGTGGTTAAGGATCGCGAACCTGATTTTGTTGCTTTCTTCAACAAGGCGATCTCGATTACACCAAAACTCCATATGCTGCACCTGCTCCCGGGCATTGGTAAGAAGCTGATGTGGGAAATTTTAGAAGAGCGCAATAAAAAACCATTTGTCAGCTTTACTGATATCTCCGCACGGATCAAATCGATTTCACACCCGGAGAGGATGATCCAGTCCCGGATTCTCGAAGAACTTCAGGACCCTGACGTCAAGTATCACGTATTCACGACACGATGAAAGCGTATCATGATCAGCATTTCCTTACCGATCCGCATGCGGTAGACCGTATAGCGAACCTTGCTGAAGTGAAAGGTAAACGTGTGCTTGAGGTCGGGCCGGGAATGGGGGCTCTCACCCGAGCCCTGCTCGATCGAGGTGCCATTGTGCACGCGATTGAACTTGACGGGCACCTCTGCGAGGAACTCACAGACCGATTTTCTGACGAAATTTTCAGCGGGCAGCTCACAGTACAGCACGGGGATGCAACCCGGTGTGAACTTCCGGAGTTTGAGACGGTTGTATCAAACCTCCCGTATTCCGTTTCATCAAAGATCACCTTCCGTCTCCTGGATATCGGGTTTGAAGAGGCGGTTCTGATGTACCAGAGCGAGTTTGCAGAACGGATGGTTGCTCCTGCCGGTACCAAGGATTGTGGTCGACTCTCGATTATGGTGCAGACTTATGCCGCTGTACAACGGTGTTTTAAACTATCTCCAAATTCTTTCTTGCCCAAACCACAAGTTCATTCAACTGTTGTAAAAATTTTTCCACGGAAGCAGCCAATCTTTCCTATCAATAACCGTCACCTGTATGCAGATGTTGTGCGTGCACTCTTTTCACACCGGCGTAAAACTGTTCGAAACTGCCTGAAAGAATCCGGGGGTATGCTCGATCCTTCATGGGTCAAGCGGGTGATCGCCACGTTGCCGGATGAGATCCTGAAGAGCCGGCCCCAGGAATTATATCTGGAGGATTTCGCGACGATCAGCAATGTGGCATAAAACGCAATCGTCTTCGATGTAAGCAGGAGGGAAGTGTCAGAAACCTGCATTCGCGGGTACCACAGGATTTCCTGGATTATCCTGACTGGCCATCACGATATTGATACCGGTTTTTTTCCTGGAGATCCTTTGGTTTGTCTTCCATCAGTGGCTGATAAGCATGAGTTGTTTTCCATGAGGCAGGTGATGGAATTGGGGGTGTTTTTCACTATTGTGGCATAAAAAATCATTAAAATTCACGTATAATCCTGATCGCACAGAACTCCCCGCACATGGTGCACTCAGGATCGCCATCAGATAGCTCCCGTGCCCGTTGTGGATCCATGGAGCAGCGGATCTGCCCTTCGCGGTCAAGGGCTGCCCGCAGCTGTGCTACCTTTGTGTCCTCCGCTTCCCTGCCATATTTCACCGTATCCCCAATGTGTGCCGCGATCCTGAATGCAATCAATCCTTCTTTTACTGCATCCGGGCTGGGAAGGCCAAGATGTTCGGCGGGAGTGATGCAGCACAGGTAGTCTGCCCCGGCGGCACTTGCAGCACTGGCCCCCGCAGCTCCTGCGATCTGATCGTAGCCAATCGCAACATCCGTAGGCAGTGGGCCGGCAACAAAGAGCGGGAATGGTGACAGTTTCTTGTAGTACTTCACCATGGGTGCGATACGATCGATGCGGATATGACCCCCGGCTCCTTCAATGATTACCTGAACACCTGCTGAAAAGGCCTGATGTGCGAGCCGCACATTCTGCCTTATCTCGGCCAGCTGCATACGATCACGACGATCATGAATGCACCCGCTCCGGGCAGTATTGCCCAGCGAGAGTATGATATCATTTTGCCGGCAGATGGAGAGCACATCTTCGAAATGCTCTACAAACGGATTCTCGCACTGGTTCATGAGCATGAACGCGCTGGTAATCGAGCCGCCTTTGGATACTATCCCAAGGAGCCGTTTTTTCCTGCGGAGCTCAACGAGCATCTCACGGTTCACACCATGGATGACCATCGAGCTGATACCCTGCTCTGCCTGCATCCTGAGTGTGGCCATGATGTGATCAGCAGTCATCTTCTTAAGACCATGCTCTGCCACTGCCTGGTACACGGGAACGGTGGTGACCGGGAGTGTGGTATGGGAAAAAATCTCCTTTCTTATTGCGTTAATGTCCCCACCCATTGAAAGATCGCTGATGGTGTCAGCACCGAACGTCTCGGCGATTCTGGCCTTTTGAATTTCTTCGTCAACACATACCTTGGTAGAGGATGTGCCGAGATTGACATTAACTTTCGTGAAAAGGCCTTTTCCTATCCCAATACAGCGCTTCCCTCGCCGCATGATTACAGCGCTTCCTGTAGCTATCCTTTCACAGAGTTCATGAGGATCTATTCCTTCTGACCTGGCGATGTCCTGCATCTGCGGTGTGATCGTTCCTCTCTGTGCCTGCTCCACTTGTGTGTGCATATGTCTTTTTCGTTCGCTGACGGCTCCCAATAGTCATGGGCGTTTTTTGGATAATAGTGATGACATTCCAAGGCATAAACTGCCGGTGAGTTTATGGTATGGGAAATGTCAATTCAGGGATCTCATAAGATTTGAAGTCAGAACACCTACCATATCACGAGTGTTATTTTATGCCTCACGATCCGTCCCAGGTCTACCAACCAGAAGCAGACACGTACCTTTTACTGGATGCAGCCCGTGCGGAGGTTAAGCCCGGCGATCGTGTTCTTGAAATTGGTACCGGTTCCGGGCTTATCGCTGATGAGCTTGCAAGGATTGCTGCTGTGATTGCTACTGATATCAACCCTCATGCGGTTCATTGCGCTAAAAAAAAAGGTATTGAGGTGGTGCAAAGCGATCTCTTTTACGGGATCCGGAGCACGTTTGACCTAATCCTGTTTAACCCCCCCTATCTCCCTACGCAACCGGAGGAGAGGATTGACGACTGGCTCGAGCATGCACTCAATGGCGGAGAGAACGGTCGTGTAGTGATCGAGCGCTTTGCTGAACATGTCGGACAGGTTCTTGCACCGGGCGGGAGAATATTATTATTAATCTCTTCACTCACCGGACTTCCGGAAGTGCGGAATCTTTTTTTCCGGTCAGGTTTCAAATCAGAAATTCTGGGAAAGAAGATTGTTGAGGATGAGACCCTGTATGTGCTGAAGATAGTCCGGCAGGAGTAGAGGCACATAAAAATCGCCTGCGGATGAGTCTTATTCATTAAAAAAAGGAATTTTACGGATGCGATTATTGTAATGGTAATACACCAAAAAGATCGGTATAAATCTGCCAGAGTCCTTCGTGTTCTACAATAGTGTCACGGGTTATATTATCAGCCGTTTCCGCATCAGATTGATCGCAATGATAGAGAAGATTGCTGTCACCAGGATAATCCATGCGAGATGGAGCATAACCATTCCTGTCAGGGCAGGTAATGTGAGCATCCGCATAATAGCAACAAGATGAGTGAGCGGAAGCAGTGCAAGAGCAATATACTGGAAGAGTATTGGAAGCAGGGTGAGCGGGAAGAATGTGCCTGAGAAGAGCGCCATAGGGGTGATGAGAAGGAACGAGGGATAGTTCAGTGTATCGATACTGGGCGTGATAGCAGTAAAACACATCGCGATACCGGCAAACATGAGCCCGCCCAGGAATGCGAGCGGGATAACAAACAGCGATGTGGGAAACGAGATGACGCCAAACGCAGCTAAAACGGGAAGCATGATGATTACATATAATACGCTCCGGGTTGCCCCCCAGAGAAGTTCTCCTGCAATTACATCCTCGATGGAAAGGGGAGTTGCGATCATCGCGTCAAAACTCTTCTGGTAATACATCCGTACATAGGACCCGTACGTACACTCAAAGAATGCCGAGTTCATGACTGCGATGGCAAGAATTGCAGGTGCGATGAAGTTGATATACGGGATGCCATCAATCTCTTTTACATAGGTTCCGATGCCCATACCGATAGCGAACAGGTACAGGAACGCCTCAATCAACGGGGGGAAAAAGTTTACTTTCCATGTTCTGAAAAAGACCACGAGGTTTCGGTGCCAGACTTTCCATGCACGCCTTGTAATACGGGGTATTGACCAGAAGTGGTACATGGTCACTCCCTCAGCTTCCTCCCGGTCAGTTTCAGGAACACGTCTTCAAGTGTTGCAGGGCGGGTCAGGACTTTGTGAGGAGAGCAGTGATCGAACAGGATGCGGGCGACTTCGCGGGACGATCCGGTTGCTATCTGCACGTAGTCCCCAATCACTTCAAAGGGGATGTTTTTTGCCGAAAGACAGGAAAGCACTTCTTCGGTCTTCTCGACTTCTACGATCTCTTCGCCGACATACTGCTTCACAAGGTCTACTGGTGATCCTTCAACGAGGATTTTCCCGTTATCCATGATCACAAGCCGGTCGCATAATCGTGCAGCTTCTTCAAGGTAGTGCGTTGTGAGTACAATTGTGTTGCCCTGGGCCTGCAGTAGTTTAAGTCTCTCCCAGATCAGGTGACGGGCTTGTGGATCAAGCCCGATTGTCGGTTCGTCGAGGATGAGCAGATCCGGATTATTGACAAGTGCGCGGGCAAGGATTAACCGCCGTTTCATCCCCCCGGAGAGTTTCTCTACCGTAACATCCTTTTTTTCCTGTAATTGGACAAACTCCAAAAGTTCCTCAGATCTCTGGTGTGCAACATCAGGCGGAATGTCAAAATACCGCGAGTAGGTGAAAAGGTTGCCATAACAGGTAAAATCAGGATCGAGATTAGTTTCCTGCGGGACAACACCAAGCCTCATTTTGATTTCTGCAGGAAAGTTATCCGGGTCCATGCCAAAGACCCGGATTGTACCCGAAGTCCTGGGCGATACGCAGGCAATAATTTTCATCGTTGATGTCTTACCTGCTCCATTGGGGCCCAGAAACCCGAACACTTCCCCCTTTTTTACGGTAAAACTGATACTATCTACTGCGATAATATCGCCAAAAGTTTTTCTCAGATCCTGGGCCTCGATGATAACCTGAATTTGTGCACCACCAATAAACCAGTGATTTGATATGTTTCCATAAAAATCCCAACCCTTCGGCAAGCGGTAATCCCAGGTACCAGAGAGTAATGGATAGAAGACTGATGAAGACCAAAAAGACAATTACTCAAATAACAGGACATTGGTGTTCATGAGGTCTTTCATCAGCATCATGTGAAACATACCAGCAGGCAGACTGACTCCGGCCGACAGACGGATATCATATTCTTTTCTGAAGTTTATGGATAGCTTCTCCTGCCGTTTCCCGGACATCAGCGAATGGATCAGAGACAAGTTTTTTTAGTGGTTCAATTGCCCGGCTATCCCCCAGTCTTCCCAGGACAACTGCTGCACCAATCCTGATCGTGGTATTCTTGTCATCGAGACAAAGGATGAGTGGACAGACGGCATCCCGGTCTTTGATCTTTCCGATCGCAGCGATGGCAGCTTCACGCACCGCTATATCCTTGTCAGCCAGAGAAGCGATTAATCCCGCAATGGCGGCAGAATCCCCAAGCCTTCCTAATGCCTGTACAACCTCGCATCTGATACCGGAATGAGAATCGTAAAGGGCTGAAATAAGTGGTTGGATCGCAGACGGGTTGGCGGATTTTCCCAGTTGTTTTGCTGCTGCCCTTCGCTTTTTTATGATCGGATTACGGAGCTCAGCAATCAGGTGCGTGATAGTATCCATAAAAAATCAATGCTCACATTCACTACCGGTTTCGTACACGTTCATTACTTTCTGTGCGACCTCCGATGAGAGCCGTTCATGGATAAGATGGATAAGCGCTTCGACATCCTCGACAGGCAGGCAACCCATACTCTCCTCTCCCTTCTGGATCATGTCAGTTATATAGGTGAGTTCATCATCAGAAAGCCGGCTGATCCTTTGGATAAAATCATTGTTGTCCTCTGCAAAATGGTTCGAGACCGGCGGAAGGATCGAGTGGAACATATGCCCCGATCCCGAACAGGTAAGATCCCCGCATTCTGGTGCAAGTTTTTTTAAAATGGAAATATCCTTATCGGTAAGTTCACGTGGCATGGTTAGGTGACCCTTTTAGATCATTTCACCGGCTTTGGAATAAACGTACGTGAAGGACACCGATCGCTGTCACGATCGGGTGTTGTCTTGCCGTTGATGCGGCAGTCGCCGGAATCCTTGGTTTTTGGTGTATAACTTATACAATCCATGCAGGTTGGCATACATTTCTTTTTTGTTATCAGGGAAATATCAGTATCGATAAAAAAATCAGAAATATTTACCGAGCCAGTTTCTGATACCGGCAAGGATACCACGAGAACCGGAAGATTTCTGGGACTTTTTGCTCTGCGGTGGTGTCGGACGGGAAATCGTCCGCTTGGGTGCCGGAATCTCCCGTTCAGGAATATCCCGAAGTGTACCCTGAGGCTCATCACCAAATGGTTCGAAACCCCATGCAAATCCGATCTTGTATGCATTTTCATTCTGCCTTATCCAGTTGGCAGCATTCATGTAACCCCGATCCTGTGCCTTTTTGATAGTGTCCTGATGATCCTGAGTGAAATGAATCTCGCGCTGGAGCGCGATTAACTCCTCGTATACCTTTCCGGGAACTTTGATTTTCTCCCTGCTCATAACTCCTCATATAGGGATATGCTGGGATACGATATTTAATGCTTCGGTTAAAAATCGACGAAATGCGGTTAATTGCCCTCCTGATTCGGAGATTTGGTCAGAACACGAAATTGCACGACATTGATACGTGTGCCCGACAATCTTATTTCACAGATACAGGAGAAACAAATGGTCAAGGTGATCTATGAAGGTGACGATTTCAAACGAATGATGAGGAAGGATATGCGAAAACTGCAGCAACTCGTCGATTCGAATAAGCTGGGGATCTTTGAAGTGGACTACAAAGAAGGAAAGATCAAGGTGGAAATAAAAAAGAAGGGTGATGATATCATTGTAAAGCGGTGGCGTGCAATCTGAATACGGACTACCTTTTTTCCTTTCTTTGATTGGTTCCCTGCACGTTGATGTAAGCAGAACTCACGGTATCAGATACTTTCGTTCGATCCTCCCATCAAGAGTTTCCTGTCAGGGCTGTCTAAAAACAGGTATATGCGGTACGATCGCAGTCTATTTTTGTGTACTTAATCCCAACCTTTCACAGAAAGATGCATAAAAAAATTCATTCCGGGCATTATTATTAATCCCGCATGTAAAACAGTTGCGAGGTGGCTGTTCCTCGTCCTCCTGGCGCGGTGACTCTGACAGCACGTCAACTCACCCTTTTATGGCGCTAAAAATAAAGCAAGACCTCAAAAAATTGGAGGGGATTTGTGGCAAATTCCGGTTACCTTGCATATGCCTCTACCAGGTCCCGGGCGGTGATAATCCCCGCCAGCTGCTTCTTTTTCATAAGGGGAAGCCGACGGATATGCTGTGCAGCCATTATCTTTGCCGCTTCATGGATACTGATACCCACGTGAGCTGTTTTTAGTGGCGACGAGGACGCTATGCCCACCGGGGTATCGAGCGGTCTCTCCGGAACAAGGAATGTCGAGAGGAGATCACGTTCAGTAAATATTCCCGACGGCTTTCCATTACGGGTCACGATCACGCTCCCAACCCGTTTTGCTCCCATCATACCGGCAACGTTCGCAACGGTCTCATCTTCCCTGACACTGACGATATCTTTCGTCATGAATTCATCGACTACAAGCGATGTCTCCGGGGCGTCAGGCATCTCCCGGATCAGGTCGGATGCAGTGATAACCCCGGCGAGCATACCGCACTCGAAGACAACCAACCTCCCTTTCTTATGGATCATGGTTCGTGCCGCCTCCCTTATCTCGAGGGTTGGACATATCTTGATGAGTGGATACGACATGATCTCTTCGACCAGTGTTGTCTTCAAGTCCAGACCTTCCGCAAGCACTTTAGAGAGCAGATCCCGCTCGGTCACAATAGCAACAGGTGTCCCGAATTTCACCACAATAAGGCTACCAATGTGCTGCTCCCCCATAATCTTTGCCGCCGTGGCCATCGGGGTTTCAGCTGTCGTGGTGAAAACCTCGCGGCTCATGATATCGTCCACTTTGAGGTGGCGTTTGTAGTCCTTAAAGGCACGATCGAGCACGCTCGGAAATTCAATACCAGGTTTCTCAGGTCCGGTCATAGTGATCACTCCAATGTGAGAATTGATTTTGTGGTATTAAACGTTTCGGTGCCTGGATCCTGTCAAGCGGTTAAAAAAGCAGGTAAAAAAAGCTCTGATATTCGAATACCGGAAGTAATGTTATACCGTTAATTTTTGTGTATTTTGGGAGGTGAACTGGTAAATTTTTTATTGTTTTTCCAAGATAGAAATAGCCACATTGATGCCATAACAAAACGTTCTGATGCTGTTTCACGAACGGAAAGAAATGATCAACAAACTAATGGCAATGGTTGATGCATAAAATTGCTGTCATGCTACAAGAAAAAAAATCTCCAGCTCGAAACAGAAATTCGGAGATTGAAGGCTAATAAAGGGCAACGAACACTGGGGGCTCAAGGATTGTGAAGTTGTCAGATTGAAACAGCCTGGAATCCATGAATAATCTTATCTATCTTTTCAGATGTTTCCTTTAATCATAAACTCGCCGGTAGTTTATATTCACAAAGTCTGATGTTAATATATGAAGAAGAGCCCGATATGCAGACCCAAATGTGTTTGTTCGGAATCAAGAAGAAAAGGGAAAGGGGAGAACTCTTCCACCCGATGCTGCTATGGGGATTCGAACCCCAGTCGCGAGCGTGAGAGGCTCGCATGATTGGCCGGACTACACTATAGCAGCTCACGTGCTCAATAACTTGTGCCATATTTTTACTTAAACGTGTTGATGTCAGAAAATCAATCCCGTAACGTCGTATCGTGTGAGTTATTCCTTTTTTGTCCGGGTATAAACAACTTTATCTCGGACGTGCTGCGATTAATATAAGAATGAGTGGTCTTGAAGAACAGATCCAGGAACTGGAGGCGGAGCTGACCAAAACTCCGTACAACAAGGCTACATCCAAACATATCGGGCGAATTAAGGCAAAGATCGCACGACTCCGCGATGAAGCGGTCAGCCGTGCGATGAAATCCAGCGGGGGCGGGGAAGGGTATTCAGTGAAAAAGTCCGGCGACGCAACTGCCGTGCTTGTAGGCTTCCCTTCAACCGGTAAAAGTACGCTTCTCAATAAACTTACCGGCACTGCGAGTGCGGTCGCCGCATATGAATTTACAACACTAACTGTTGTGCCCGGTGCCCTTGAGCATAAAGGTGCAAAGATCCAGCTTCTCGATATGCCGGGACTTATTGCCGGGGCCGCGATGGGCAAGGGGCGGGGCAAAGAAGTGATAGGTGTCGTCCGTGGCGCTGATATCATCATTATTCTTGTGGATGTATTCAACGAGCGGCATTTCGATGTGCTCATAAAAGAACTCTACGATGCAGGTATACGGATCAATGTCAGAAAACCGGATATCACTATCAAAAAGTCCTCACTTGGGGGTGTCCGGCTCCATGCTGTCGGTACGCTCAACCTCGCTATCGAGGAAGTGCGTTCAATCCTGGCCGAGAGCAAAATGATGAATGCTGACGTGCTTGTCAGGGGTGGAGCGACACAGGATGACCTGATCGATGCAGTGCAGGGTAACCGTGTCTATATTCCGGCCTTCATTGCGGTGAACAAGGTAGATCTCGTTGATAAAGAGAGGTACCTGGAGATCGAACATGATATTGCCAGAAGGTTCGGCAATCCTCCGCTTATGATCTCGGCTGCAGCAGGTTATCATCTGGAAGAAGTGAAGGATGCGATCTATGACTGCCTTGGCTTCATGAGGGTTTACTTAAAACCTCATGGCGGGGAAGCTGATCTGGAAGAACCGCTTATTGTCAGGACAGGAAGTACCGTAGCGGATGTCTGTACGAAACTTCACCGGGACTTCGTCCAGCGGTTCCGCTATGCACGGATCTGGGGAAAATCAGTCAAACACCCGGGCCAGAGAGTGGGATTGCCTCATAAACTGATTGACAGCGATCTCCTTACAATAATTGTCGAGCACTGATTGCGTCCAGGATAACCTGAAGCGGTGCCTCGGTTTTAATCCCGTAACCGGAGAAATGCGTGCGTGTTGCAGAATATCCTGCAGCGATAATATGCCCGATTACCACATTGATATGGGGTGGTGAACAGCCCATAATCTTCGAGAGCCGGTGATAATCGTAATAACTCGATGTAGGCAATTCCGCCTGGCAAATATCGATGAGCTTGACAAGATCTTTTTTCGTACCCAGCTCCATGATGCCCAGATGTTCACGCATCTGTATGAGTGTTTCTTCATGCTGGATGCTTCCAAGCCAGAGTGGACCAATCGGGTGAAGTCTCTCATGACAGTGGGGGCAGTGAACAAGTTCCGGAAACATGCCCCGTTGTTCTTCCCTGTAAGGGCACTTTTTGCACTGCAATACGTAGCCGATCTGCTTGATGGTATCATCCGCAGCATTGGCACCCCTTACCAGGTGAAGGTGAAGGCGGACAAAATGCTCGCGTGCAAAACAGAACAGCGGTAAAATGCCCCGGTCGTACTTTACTGTTTCACGGACAACAAAACCAAGCAGAATGCGAAGCCCCACTTCCCCGTGATATTCAGTATTCATCGGCTGTGCATAGTACCGGCGTTTCCCGGCGTTGAAGTGCGCTCCGCACAACGGGGCTGTGTCCGTGGCAGTGATAAAGAGGAACCTTCGGGTGCCATGCACCGCAGCATCAACATACCCTGCCGGTGTTCCGAAGGGGTCAAGGTCCACAGCATCAAACGACCGTTCAGAAAGAAGGGAGTTTGCATCCCGCTGTACTATCTCAACCGGCAAGCCCGCCCTCTTCACATTCCGTGTAATCAGGTCAATTCCCTGCGGGTTGCGCTCATTAATCGTAACCGGAATGTCACACTCATTTGCCACCCTGAGACCCCTGACACCTGAAGCGCCCATTGCATCGAGGTAGTCGGAAGGCCTGAGTATTGAGACAAGGAGGATCGTAGCATCGCGGTTCAGTTCCATCCGCCGGTTGAAAAAGACAGGTGCGGTGCCGGGAGGAAACCGGGTCGCTGTGTCCTGCACTGGGACAAAAAACGTAGTTTTTCCTTCCGTTGTCTCGATTAAATCCATTGCGAGAGTATTGTTGCAGCGCGCAAAACTTATACATATTCCCCCTCAATGGATATGAGCAGGGCGAGTGGCTTAGCCCGGACATAGCGTCAGCCTCCTAAGCTGAAT
>CAYWHL010000065.1:0-11938 GCA_964457995.1 uncultured Methanoregula sp.
CAACAAAAAAAATACGTACTGAAAGGGATAATCCTTCAATAAACACCGCCGAAAAAAAATCAACCGAAGAAGATATCCGGTCTATTTTCATGCAGGTATCCTCACCGAATATCTCGGATGCGATGCACCGGAAAGGGGCAATGTCAGGAATAATTTCTATCTGTGGTAATGTAAAAATGGTCGGCAGAGCTGTGACGGTCCAGACGTTTGCCGGGGACTGGGCAAAACCCGTTGAAGCTATCGATGTTGCCGGAAAAAATGATGTAATTGTTATCAACAATGATGGCTCGATACATATTGCTCCCTGGGGAGAGCTTGCGACACTCAGCTGCATAAAAAAAGGAATATCGGGCGTTGTAATTGACGGTGCCGTCAGGGATGTTGATGATATCAGGATTATGAAATTCCCCATTTTTGCAAAAGCCATAGTACCGAACGCAGGTGAACCCAAAGGATTCGGAGAGATAAATGCGGAAATCCTCTGTGGCGGCCAGTATGTCTGCCCGGGTGACTGGATCGTAGGAGATGAAAGTGGCGTGGTTGTGATTCCTGCCGGACGTGCGTATGAAATTGCACGAAGAGCATTAGAAGTCAAGAAAAACGAAGAAAGAATCCGGGAAGAAATCCGTAGGGGAAGTACTCTTTCAGAGGTGGCAGAACTGGTTAAATGGGAAAAAAAGTAAATTTATGACTAATGGAATACCGACCGCTCCAGGAGTGTTGCACCCGAATTTTTGATCTTTTTTATCGCTTCATCAACCTGATCAACACGGAGAATGAGCACGGCGCCCTCTTTCCCTGAATATGCATAGGAATACTCAATATTAACTCCGGCATCTCCAAGAACCTTTGCAACCTCATACAGGCCACCCGGCTGGTCTTTCATCTGCACTGCGATTACATCAGTGAAGGCGACGTTATATCCGAGAGAAAAGAGTTTGTCATGTGCTTTTTCCGGGTGATCCACCAGTGCCCTTACAACACCAAATCCGTTTGCTTCAGCGATACTGAAAGCAAGAATATTGATATTCTCTTCTCCCAGTGCGTGTGCAATTGCTGCAAGACGCCCCGGGCGGTTTTCAGAAAATATTGAAATCTGCCTGATTACATACTTTTGTGTGTCCATTTATAACGACCTCTTGTCCACAACTCTTTTCGCTTTTCCTTCAAATCTCGGCAATGAACCCGGCTCAACGAGTTCAATGTTAACATTCACATTCAGTGAATTCCTGAGACGGTGCTCTACTTTCTGCCGAACCTGCATAAGATCATTGATTTTATCACTGAATGATTCCTTGGTCAATTCGACACGAACAAGCATATCATCGAGAGCTCCTTTTCGTTCAACAACAATCTGGAAATGTTGACCGACTTCAGGGATCGCCATCAAAGCATACTCAATTTGAGAGGGGAACACATTGATACCCCGGATGATCAACATATCATCAACCCTGCCCTGAATTCTCTGGATTCGTGGATGGGTTCTGCCGCATGCACAGACCTCATCATCCATTGTCGTTATATCCCCGATTCGGTACCGGATCATCGGAAGTGCTTCTTTCTGAAGGATGGTAATAGTGAGTTCGCCTTTTTGTCCGGATTCAAGGGACTCACCAGTCTCGGGATCAATAATTTCGACGAGTGCTATGTCTGACCATACGTGAAATCCCTTTTGCTCCACGCATTCTGTAAACATGGGCCCGGAAAGTTCACTTGTCCCGTAGATATCATATGCTTTGATGCCCAGCCAGTCTTCGATGCGGGTACGCATCCGATCTGTCCACGGTTCAGCTCCCAGGATCCCCGTGCGAAGTTGTGTATCTTTTTTGATATCCACACCCATTTTTTCTGCAACCTCTCCAATATGGAGGAGGTAAGACGGAGTGCAGGCAATGGCTGTCGCACCGAGATCCTGCATCAGTTCAATCTGGCGTTCGGTATTTCCAACACTTGTTGGTAGTACGGTTGCACCTATGCGTTCTGCCCCGTAATGCATCCCGAGTCCACCGGTAAACAGACCGTACCCGTAACTTACCTGCATAACATCCCCCCTTCCAAGACCCACGGATGTCAGGGCTCGGGCAAGCGAAGTTGTCCAGGTATTCAGATCATTCTGGGTATATCCGACTACCGTGGGCTTTCCTGTTGTCCCCGATGATACATGATAGCGGACAAGTTCGTCCTTTGTTGAAGTAAATATTTTATCAGGGTAATTGTCCCTCAGGTCACGCTTGAACATAAACGGAAGTTTTTTCACATCAGATAGTTCCCTGATATCGTCCGGGTGTACGTTTTGCTCCCGCATCCTGTCATGGTAAAAGGGGGAGAAACTGTACAGTCTGTAGACGAGACTTTTCAATAGCTTATACTGCATTCTCTGGAGCTCTTCTTTTGGCATCTCCTCGATTCGCGGATCCCAGATCTTCATCATATCACCTCTCTTCTGTCAATCACTCGTTTTGCCTTTCCTTCAAACCGGGGCAGGGAGCCTGGTTCAACGAGTTTAACCGTTGTCCTGAGTTCGAGTGCATCCCGTAGTTCTTTTACAACTTTTTTCTGGAGTCTTGCCAGATCAGCAAGTTCACCACTGAAATAATCACGGTTGATCTCAACTTCGACAGTCATCTCATCCAGATGATTAATTCTGTCGATATACACCATAAACTGATTGCCAACCTCGGGTATCTTTAGAAGCACATGTTCTATCTGTGACGGGAATACGTTGATTCCGCGGATTACAAGCATATCGTCACTTCTTCCTGTGATTCTTGCGATTTTTTGTCCTCTCCTGCACAGACAGCCATCCTCCATCATTACGGTTACATCCCCTGTACGATAACGGAGTAGCGGCATTGCTTCCTTAACCAGCGGGGTTACTACCAGCTCACCCCGTTCACCATCAGATAGTTGCTCTCCGGTTTTTGGATTGATAATCTCAACAAAAAAACTATCATGCCATATATGCAGACCGTCACGCTCAGGGCATTCAAATGCGACCCCAGGACCGAAAAGTTCGCTCAAACCGTATGAATCATAGGCAGTCAGGCCAAGTCGTTTCTCAAGTGAGCTTCGCACACTTTCCGACCAGGGTTCAGCACCAAAAATTCCTGTTTTAAGACTGTCAAGTGATGCATTCATTTCTTCTGCAATTTCCGACAGGTGCATTGCATAGCTGGGTGTGCAATGAATAGTAGTGACCCCAAAATCCATTATCATTTCAATCTGGCGTTTTGTATTGCCTGTTGCACTCGGGATGACAGTCATACCGATTTTTTCTGCTCCATAGTGAAATCCGAGGCCTCCGGTAAACATCCCATAATTCACCATATTCTGAAAGATATCATTTTCACCAACACCAACCATGGTCATGTTGCGTGCAATAAGATCGGCCCATGTATCAAGGTCTTTTTGGGTATACCCGACAACAGTTGGTTTACCCGTTGTTCCCGATGTGGTATGGATTCGGACAATTTTTTTCATAGGGACTGCAAAAAAACCAAATGGATATCCGGCCCTGAGGTCCTGTTTTTTGGTAAATGGTATTTTCCGGATATCATCCAGGATTTTAATCGAAGATGGTTTAACTCCAGCTCCAGAGAGAAGATTCCGGTAAAAATCAACGTGTTGTGCCTGAATAAGTGTTTTTTTCAGACGTTTGAGCTGAAGTTCCTGCAAATCGTCAGGCTTCAGAGTCTCTATCTTCTTATTCCAGAACATGTGTTACCCCTGTTATGCTATTGCATGACAGACAATATAAGGCGTTTGTTACTGTTTAAATCCGTCGAAATGATCGAAACTGTTGTCATATACATCAATTCAAAAAATTGAATAATTTAACCCGGAATTGTCTGATGGCTCTAAAACGATGAATTAATCAGGAGGAAATGGTGTAGTAATTAGATCAGTTGAGAAAATTTTTTGGGGTGGATAGTGACGGTGTATCCTTGGATTTCAGTGAGTGGTTTTGGTGCCCATATAAAATCCACCCAAAAAAGATTGATTATTCAGAAAAAAAATACGTACGAAGAATATCCTTTGGAAACGATAAAAAACCTGCTGGTTGTCGGTGGTCACACAATCAGTTCATCGACTATTGTTAAGCTCGTGAAAAATGGCGCATTCATCTCATTTTTTGAACCCGACGGACATCCTATAGGAATTATCCGCCCATTTGAAGACAGAAATGATTTGGAGATTCATAAAATACAGCATGCTATCCCCCGTCACCGGTATGCGATTGCCTTGGCGCAAAGTGCAATAAAATCCCGTCTCTTTGCAGTTGAACACATTCAGGAGAACCAGAACATTCACCTGTACTATGAAGGTGAACTGGAATTTCTTCATACATCTCAGGATGAATTACAGTATCTGATCAAGCTGGATGAAATTCGAAGGTTACTCCGGTTAACCTCAGATATGTATTACGAGATCATGGCGAGGAATATCCCGCCGGATTTTGGATTCAGAAGGAGAATGCCTCGTCCCCCGTCTGATCCAATCAACGCAATGCTATCTTTTGGGTATGCGATGCTATACGGTAACTGTTGTGTGTCTCTTATAGGAGCTCGTCTTGATCCCGATATTGGTCTGATGCATGAAGGGAAAGGGAGCCTGGTTCAGGATCTTATCGAACCTTTAAAAGCAGAAATGATTGATAGGATCGTATTTCAGTATGCAAGAGAATCACTTACTCCATATGATTATGAACAGACAGCAAACCGATGCATACTCTCCGATGAGCTCACAAAAAAGCTGATAGGATTATTCCATACAACAATAATAAATGAAAAAATTGATGAACTGGCATATAATTTTTACAATGCAATCATGAATAATGATGAATTCAGAGTCCGGTACTGAGCCCCCTCTCTCCCTTAATAATTGAAAAATCATTAAAAGCCATTGATGTAATTTCAGAGGTCCGTAAATCACGGATTACGGCACGAGGGCAGCTATATATCATCGAGATAAACTTATCAAGAACTATCGGCTCTGCAATTGCATATATTTGAACTCTTCCATCGGGAAGATTAATGACCGTTCCGGTGACATGTAAATCTGTTGCGATTCTCCGTACGCACGCACGAAATCCAACCCTTTGAACCCTGCCGCTGATAAAAATCTCTATGGTTTTCACAGCTATATTCCCTGCATAAGTTTAATGGCAAGTCCAAGTTCGTCAAACACTTCATCCCTTAGTGACGATTGCCTGATATTTGTTGCTGCATCAATTGCTAGATCAAGAACTTCCTGAGAAATCTTTTCACAACCGGAAGCGTGGGTCTTCATTGCAATATCACACATGATATACGCTCGCCTGGAAAGCGGCCTTATAATCCTTGCTTCTTTTATTGCACTCTGGAGCAGCCGGTTGAATACTTTTTCCAATCCTTCTTTTCGGAAGAGTAATGCAAGATTACAGAAAAGAATCGCTCCTTTTCCGCGATCATTAACTGAACGAATTAATTTTTCAAGTGAAGTGATCTGATTTGGATGGGCGCCATCACTAATTATTTTTTCGAAAAGAGCCTTGATTTTTTCATAATGTGCTGGTATTTCAAATGTTTCTTTTTGTCCCATCTGCGTAAGGCGATAAAGCCTCAATTCATCATTATCAATTGTTTTTGTTACTTCAACTGCCTGTTTAAGATATGTTATATTGTTATTCTTGTCGTAGAGTTCTATAAAGATCTGTGCGATTTTATCCCGGATTGTATCAGCAATTTGTCCTATGTTAATCTTTTTGGTTAATGCTTCTGCTTTCCTGAGCAATATGACCGGTGTACCATCATTACTGCTTTGCGATGCAAGGGGGATGATATCAAGAAGGGCCGATGCTTTTTCATAAGGCGAAGGAATTCTCTCAACAGCTGCTGAAATGCTTATTAATATTTTATTCTCCATCTCTTTGTCATTTTTTGTCATACTAAAAACAGCAATAAGGGAATCCACATATTCAACAGGTTCTGTGATTAGTGATGATACCTGTAATGCAACATTTATTAAATCGCTATCCGGATCGATAATGTTAATTCTGACTATTGCTAATACAAATCGTTTGCTTGCCATCGATTTTTTGTCAGACTCAACGTACTTTAACCGTTGGATCCCTTGTTCAAGGCACTGTTTTGCTTTCTTTGGATCAATACTGCAAAATAGCATGGCAAGATGGGATAGGATCAGAACTTTCTTGAATTCAGCAGGAATTTTTGGAATCGATTGATAAACATCATCCAAAATCTCCCGTGCATGATCGAAATCGCGTAATTTGATATATGTTTCAGCAAGATTGCATAATCCAGCCATCTCCGCGTAAGGATCATTAATAAGCTGGAGGAAACGGAAGATTAGAACAATCATGAGCGGGTTTGATGTGGAGTGTTCATTTCTCTGGAGCAGAAATGCCATAATTTCGTAAGGATCTGTCGAATCGGGGTAGGTAACGTTATAATTAAGATTCGAAATAATCCGGGACATCATGGCATCCCTCTCCAAAGGATTTTCGATTTCCACCGCGTACATCGCCAGTGGTATTGTATAATCCGGGTTACTACTGACACGCGAGTACGAGATGAGAATATCGATCATTCCTGCAATTTTTAATGAGATCCGCTGTTTTTTGACATTCTCTTTAATTATTGATAACCCTCGTTCAAACGGGTATATTTCTGATAAAAAGGAATCAGCGTCAGCATGGGATTTTGGCTCTTTTAACAGGATACATCCAATTTTAACGAAATACTCAGCGATTCTACCAAATTGCTGAGTTTTTAATGTTGGATCTCCGAGATCTTTTGCAATTTTATACGCTTCTTCCAGTGCAGTGGGAGATCGTTTACCAACTGCATAGTGCATCACCCCATCAATTATATTCACCATCGCATTTGCAGCGAGGCTGGTTTCCAGAAGTGAGTTTATCCACTCTCTCATTCTTAAAAGAAGATCCAGATCGCCTTGTTGTGCGGCAAAAATTGAGGCTTCATCGATAATACTGTTGAGTGTTGCAGAACGAATGTCCTGACTGTCAATATCACATGCCAGACCTACTGCTCGTTGAAGATAATCGCGGTTTTTAATCTGCACACCATTTTTTGCAATTTGAACTGCGATATTTGATGTTGCCTGCTCCTTGATATGATGTTCACTTATGGATTTGGCCATTTGAATAAGGATTCGCGGGTCATGCAGGGTGAGAAATCCTCTGTTTATGAGAATTGTAATACTCTCAAGAAGCAAATCGTCCTTCCTGTGATGCAGAGAGATGAGTTCAATGATTGAATAAGAATGGGAGATTATATCATTAAACGGGTTTTCCATGCTCAGTTCCATAATCGCCCGATAAATTGATTTTTGTACTACTTCATCTGTCAACCGTTTGAGAATCGTTTCATTGACCAGGGGTACACTATGTCTTAATATTCCGGTCTTAAGCAGATAGGTGAGGTTGTCTTCATAATGTGGAAGATTTTCTGCCTCATGATTGATTTTTCTGAAGATTTCGAGTGCTGAACCAAAATCTCCCGAATAAAGCATAATCTGCGAAAATTGAAGGTATATGCGTGATCGAATGACCGGATTACTGTTCTTATCAATAATAGGAACCAGATCCGAAAGAACTGTCATATTGTTTGAATGCTTGGCAACAGAAACACCGGCACGGACCAGTTCCCGGACAGGATATGAATCATCATCCAAATAGTCCTGATGAATTTTTATCGCGGTTGAAAGGTACCATAACTCTCCTGATAGTTCTGCTTTTTTAAGAAGATCGATAATAATAGTGTCGGTAATAAAAGGGAGTCGTTCACAAAGAACCTGAAGGGTTGTGACAATCTGGGGTTTATCCTTTTCCCGCTCCAGGAGCTGTTCAGTCAGGGCATTAACAATTTCGATCTGGTTTTCATGTGAAAGGACATTAAAATTTTGTACAAAACGCGAAATATCCAACATCTCTTTTCCAAAAACAGACTTCACTCCTTTCTCTACAATAGATGAAATACATACTTGTCTTCTGATCTTCTGGTGGATTTTGGTTGCACTATTGATACTATCAAAGTATAAGGTTCGATTTTTTTCAAGAATTGCAACAATTGCCAAGGCTTTTGCAAGTTCTGCATGGAGAACTGCACGTTTTGATATATCGCTAATCTCTTCGATGATATTCTGTGAACGGTAGAGAAGTTTTTCATCACGGGTTGCGATTGCTCGTTCAATTAGAAGAGGAATAATATCGATCATAATATCTGACCGGTATTTCTGGAAACTGATCCGTTCGAGCAGGTTTATTCCATAATCGATAAATCCGGCATCAGCCTCATGCACTCCAGCGCTTATGAGGGCCTGTGCCATCATTGCAATTACCCGTGACTGATAACTTTTTTTACTCAATTTTTCAGATAACAGATAAACGGATTTCAACCATTTTTCATCCTTTGTTGTTATGAATTGCTGTATTATTTGGGAGAACAGGTTGTCAATATCATTAATCGGGAGATCTGGCAGGGCAAGTAACAATTCAGGTTTATTTTTTTTAAATGCGGTAACAGTAATCAATTTGTTAATTTCATTTATGAGTGTCTTTTGTGTCCTTTTTCCTTTTTCCTGATGAATTTCCGCTATACTATTCTTTAAAATATTCCAATCTTCTGCTGACAGAGCCTGTTGAACTTTTGTGATAATTTCGGGAGAACTGATCATTTTTATATCACAGTTATGAAACTTTGGGTTGATAAACTCAATTTAACTCAAATAGTTATTAAATTTTTTTATTTTAGTTACGCTTTAATTTATTTTTTTTTGTCATAATAAAATAAAATTCTCGATTTTTTTCAAAAATTATCCTAAAATTTTATTTATTTTTAAACAATCGGCAAAATTATCAATTATTTCTCAAATTTTCGTTTAAAAAAGGGTTAGATAATTAATAATGAAGGAATAACGCACAATTTTATGATTATCGGTAATTACTTATTAGTAATTTTATGTATATGGTCCATCAGTTCTTCATGAAATACCTGGCTACAGTCATTTGTATCCGCATCTACGATAATACGAATGATAGGTTCTGTACCTGAAGCACGAACAAGCGCCCAGGAGTCTTCCCTTAAAATTTTTACACCATCTGTCAGGTCTAATATATCATGATGAGAATATTCCTTTTTTAGCGATTCAAGCACTTCTGTGCCACGTGATGTGGTGATTTTATCCTTTATGATAGAGCGTTTCGGGATCCTGTTTACGTGCGATGAGAGCTGTTCACCGGTGGAAGCAAGAATAAAAACCATCATCGCAGCTGTCATACCACCATCCCGGCAGAACTGATGTTGGGGGAAAATAAGGCCCCCGTTTCCTTCCCCCCCAAAAACCACCGCATTTCCATTTTCTATGAGTGAACGCATCGTTCGGGCAACATAAATACTTCCAACCGGAGTGTAGGTAATAGTGCAGCCTTCATTTTTCACCACCTTCTCTACTGTCAGTGATGTACTGACAGGAGTTACGACTGCACCTTTTTTCTGGTGACAGATATGTCTTGCTACGAGGGCAAACTCTTCATTTTCTTCAATAAACCGTCCATTCTCATCAATGAATACTGCACGATCTGCATCACCATCATGAGCAACGCCGAATGCTGCTCCGCTGCTGACTACAAGTTCAGCCAGCTCTTTAAGGCCCTGAGAAGAGGGTTCAGGCAGTCTACCGGGAAATGTTCCATCCGTTACCCCATGAAGCGTAAGAACCCTGCATCCCATTTCGGTGAGGATCTGAGGGGAAGTTAGGCATGCAGGACCAGATCCCGGATCAACTACTACGGTCATACCTGATCCAATTTTATGAGGAAAGTGATTGACAATCGATTTGATGTATTTCCTGATAAGATGAGGAGCATTTACTTCGTGGCCGACGTGCTCCCACGGCTTGGGAGAAAATGAGAGATCAAATATCAGTTGTTCAAGTTTGAGTGTTTCCTCATCGCCCATTTCCGTGCCATCAGCCTCAATAATCTTGACACCATTGTATTCAGGTGGATTATGTGATGCAGTTATCATTGCTCCGCCGGTAAATCGTCCTTTTATAATGTACTGAAGAGCAGGGGTCGGGAGGATTCCGCAATCAACCACATCACATCCTGTAGCAAGCAGGCCTGATTTAATTGCTTTTACAAGTGTTTCCCCCGAGGTTCTTGTATCCCTTCCTACGGCAATACATCCTTTCCGCATGGTTCCGAATGCTTCGCCGATGGTAACTACAAGTTCCGGGGTCAGGTCTTTTCCAGCAATGCCCCGCACACCATTGGTACCAAACAAACGTTTCTGAAATTTTGTAGTCTGCATGTGCTCTCCTTCACACTATTTGGTTAACAGGAAAATTTTCGAAGAGATTGAGTGATGTGATGACCTCACTTACCGCAGGGTTGGTAAGGATGCACTTATCAGCATGCAAACTACCGATAACAATTTTGGGATATAATCGTTTTTTAAAGCCTTCAATTACTGCAAAATCCATACCTTGATCGAATAGCATACCCAAAATATTCTCCAGGGTGTTCTTACGTATCGCAACTACTGCTTTATGTGAGTCTATTCCTATGGATATATCAGCACCCGCGTCAAAAAAAATGGTGGTATCTTTTCCCTCTTCTATATGATAGGTATGGTCTCCCAGATGTTTGATCACCGCTACATTTCCTATTTTTTTTAGTTCCGGAATCAGATTTTTGATAAATGTTGTCTTACCGGAATTTGAGCTTCCAACAACCTGAATTATTTTCATACGGTTAATCTCCTGTATAATTTAATTTGCATTAATGATGACGTGGTGAGTTATTGTCCGTTCTTTTCTAAAAGATCGGTGTTTGTTTCAATTACTGGTATAATTATATCCGGTTCTTGAACCGGATTGTCATGGATCTCTTCTGACTTATCCCCGGGTGATAGTGATCCCTCCAATGCAATTTTTTTATTAATTGCAGGAAGAATTTCTCTGTTTTCCAAGGTTGATTCCGGTGAACGTGAATCGGGTAAAGGTTCGCGGTCTTTGGTTTTTTTATCAATACCCGTTTTGTCCGTAGTTGGGGATTGATTAACGGGGGAACTTTTGAATGCTTTGGGTTTTTGTGGTATCGGAACCGGTAGTTGATCTGGTGACTCCTCCTCTTCTGCTCGTGACTTGAGAATGGTTTTTGCTGCTTCCCCCACACTTCTCATGACTTTGGTAATCCGATCTTCAATGTCAATCTCTTCGTCAATATCAAGAGTTGTTCCTTCTACCTCAAGAAGAAACCGTGCGACCTCGCTTGCTTCAAAGAGCAGGTCATCAAGTTCATCGGTGGTAAAAAATCCACACATTGCGCCATAGAAAAATGTGGCGCTCGCCTTTCGGACTTTCTTTTTGAATGAGTTGCGTGCCTGGTTGACAGCCTGCGGTGTATACGTATCTTCCATAAAAGGCACGAGTTCCGGCAGATGTTTTCCGATAAAGGTCATCTCAGCGCCCCCGGAAGTACGGAAATCCGTGCATAATCGTGCAAGTGCCCATTCCCGGGCGGTAATATATGTTCTCTTACGCAGAAACTGGTTTACCTTCCGGTATGTGGCACCATCCACCTTCTTAAATTTTTTATATTTGTTAATCTCCTGCTGGATGCGCGAATCGTCCATTTTTTTGTAACACCTGCACGACTTTTTTTAAGTTTGTTTCGGGAATCCACTATGCTGGCACGAACTGGCTACTAGTCAGACCTCTTTGTGTATAGCATTATATGGTTTATTGCTATAATAATTTTGATACATTTACCTGATTTTTTATGGCAATGATCGTCGAAAAATGAAAATATTTTTTAAAAAATACAAAAAAATTGAAAGATCCTCCCCCAAATCATTCATGGAACTGGTGGTGAAAAATTCTCCGGAATATATTGATACATGTGAAGATTATC
>CAYWHL010000066.1:0-11898 GCA_964457995.1 uncultured Methanoregula sp.
TTGCTTCTGAAATGACCGACAGGTTGGCGAGTGTCTGGGAAGCCACCTGTCCCAGATTCTCTCCTGTGACGACAGCGAGTGCACCTTCTTTTTGCATCAGGTGACCTGCCACACACTGCATGAAACGCTTGCAGATCACACAGCGGTACCGCGATGGAATGCGACACTGTTCCATAGAATCGTATAAATGTTCGCTGGTCGCAATGACCAGAGTCAGTGGATTTCCACTACACCAGCCCGAGAGTTTCCGGTGATTCGCGATTGCTGTCTCTGTAACATCCTTTCCGGCCCATCTGCCGGCATCCAGATGCAGGTGGGTGATCTCACAACCGCGTTTCATCATCAGCCATGACGCAACCGGTGAATCAATACCCGATGAAAGGAGAGCAAGTACTCTTCCCTGTGTTCCCCAGGGTAATCCACCGGGTGCTGGTATCCGTGAATCGTATATAAGCCCGCCGAAGTCACGGATTTCGATAAAGAGTTCATAATCCGGGTTAGTCAGGTCGACCCGGAGACCCGGGATATGGTTATAAACAGCAGAACCAATCAGTTTACCCAGTTCCTGGCGGTTCAGTCCGGTTTTCTGCTGCCTTTTTGCCCGGACAGCAAAACTCATGCCTTCACGAAGATTTATCGACGCCAGGGTAACTGCTTCTGAACAGATATCTTCGAGCCGGGTACTTGTCCGTATACAGACACTGACATCAATAATTCCGAAAATCCGTGATACAATATCTGCCATCTTTTCCGGGTCATCTCCGTAAATAAGGATTCGCCCGCGGGGAGTTTCAAAGTGACAGGAAAGACAGGCTGCAGAAAGTGCTTTTCTGATGTTCCGCAACAGCATTCCGATAAAATGGTGCTTTACCGACTCGCTTTTTAAGAATAACTCCCCGTATCTCACCATTACGAGTCTTTCTGGTCTGTCCACTCCTTCACCCCAGTTCTCTGAAGTATTGAAGGTCAAGGGAGATAACCATAGGTGGTAATGGATAAGGTGTGTATCACTGCATCCATAAAAATCCGCTCAGATAATCCTTAAAGAAGATCAAACAACGAAATCCTTTAATTTCACAAACGAATAGTGTACTGAAATGGTAAAAAAGGCTAGCAAAAAAATCGAAGTGGAACCGCTCAAGTTGTTTTATATTTTTTACAACCAGGAACGGTGGGACAACTGGCTGAAAACTCTCAGTGAATCAAGTTTTGAGGCAGATCCCAAGAGTGATGAATTGCCCGAAGGGTTCCGTGTGCTTGACAATTTCTCGGTAGATATTACCGTATCAGTCTTAAAAATCATAAGGCTCTACAAGAACAAACGCTTCACCTTTGAAGAAGCAGTCGATAAGCTTTCTGAGGTTGAAACAATTGTAATGTCTGCAGCCCCGGAAGGTAATCTTGGGGAGATCATTGAGATCCTTCAGCTTCCAAAACTTGTCCTTTTTGCATCCTGCCGGTTATTCCTTGCAGGAGGTTTTGACAAGGATATTAAGGTACTCGTTAAAAAAGGCAGAGCCGAAATTGAGAAGGATATGGAACAGGCACTTGATACAGCAGCACATATTGGCGCAAGTGTAATCGACGGAGCATCCTGCTGTCGCAAATACGTAAAAGATGATATCGAACAGACAACGCTTTTTGATGAGTGGCTGATTGAGTGCGAGCGCATGGGAGAAGCGATTGCTTCTTTAAAAAACTTTGATGAAGGTGTAGGAGACGAGGATTGATCGCTAATCGGGCCCGGTTCCGACATGCAAAAAAGATAGAACGGCTTGCGGGCTTTCGCATTCCTGAACTGGCATTTTCCGGAACCATGCTCGAAACTCTTTCGTCCCGTCTTGACTATGATGCGCTTGATTTTGCTGTGAGGCAGCAGATCCTTGTTTTTTTCAATGATTTTCTCCGCTGTGATTGTAAAAACTCTCCGTTATGCGGGTGCCCGGAGAAAAAATTTGCAAAAAAAGTAATTGAGCTGCGGGAAAACGGTCTGAATCATCGGCAGATAGCTGCATTCATGCTGGAAGAGTATGGAATTGAAATATTTCCTGCTGATGTCCTTTCGTTTCTTGAAGAATCTGTTCATGTGCTTGAGGCTATATCAGATGTTGCCTGTTTGCAGGGTCGCGGGGAGCTTGCAAAAAAGACCGATGACCATATACGCCTTATTGAACGTTAATACATATCTGATAATGGTATATGGTGATAATGAATTTTAATGCCAAGAGTAAATCTTCCTTATTCTTTGTCCGATTACTTTTATTGGGTGGTATAAAGACTGGCAAGGCATCAGTGCAATGCATTTATTTATTATATCCCATTTTTAATACCCTCCCAGTCCAAAGAAAGAAATGATCACCCGCCAGTATCAGTGTTGGATGGAGGTAGCGCCATGACTAAGCAATTGTTTTCGATATTTGATAACAAAAAAAAATTCTTTTTAATATCAGAAGATGAATTAAAAAAGTTTCATCAATACGTTTTTGATGGGCTTAGTGTATTTGATGATTTGGATGCAAAGAATTTATTTCATGATGTGGGTTCCAGACAAGGACAAAATGATATACGTTCATGGCAACTTGTTTGTAAGTACTGTCCATTAAATTTAAGATGTGAGGTTCTTATTGAAGATACATCGAAATGTCAGATCTTCAATAAATTAACCGTACGTAAATATTCATTACATGCAATGGAGGAAATACAATTTCAAAGGAAGAGATTGCAGGAAATTTTTGATGATATGAAAAAAGCAGGCACATGTGATAATCACTGTGATATATGCATTCTTTGTGATAATGCTGGTGAATGTGTTGCTGAAAAAGCAATGCGCTTACTTCGTGAATCCAAGATAAAAGATCAAAGTGGAACAGTCTGTACGGCATAATTATGAAAGTAATTCCAACGTGTATAGTATATTTTTTGTGTCAAAATTTGGTGTTTTTGGCAATTATTATATGATAGATTAAAAAAAGTGCTATCTTGAAAGGGTGGGAATTATCTTCCTGCTTTGTGGATCGAGAAACATATCCCATTATCCCACCAATCACATTCAGACTTATGACATGGGTACGTGCAGGATTGTGGTTCTCTGAATTTTTCATTCGATCAAATATCGAATTTTTCTTAGTACACCAGTAAGTTTCCATTTATCAGGGTTTTTTTTACTTGTCCTGAAAAAAATACTGAACCAGAGAAGGTGAAATTGGCAATCTAGAAAAAAGAGTAGATTTTTTTGAATTTTATTTTACCTGTAGTTCTTCTATTACCGGACTACTATAACTTAAGCTATTCCCGCTGGCAAAATAGAGATCCAGCCTTTCTGCTAAACATTGTCCGGCCTTGACGTTTTGCACTAACTTACCTCTTACAGAATCTCCCATTTTGATACTGGTCCGGTCATCAATATAGCTATACCCACAACTGACTTCTGCAGACATCAGGAGGTCTTTTGTCGAAGGATTGAAAAACTCCACGTCCACAGAAATGATATTTCCGTTCTTGTAATATTCAAGGATTCGTGCAGTCGGTTGCGCAGTCGGGTTAGGAAATTTTACATCCTTTTGTATCTTTTCGCTGAAATCGACCGTCACGTACGTTCCGAATCTGGTTGTGACATCCTCTTGCTTACATATCGAACTCTCGCAGACCATGACAGTATGGTTCCCCTCAGAAACCATCAGGTACAGGGGTGTGGTGGGTTTCACCGTCCCGACAATCTCGTTGTCAAGAACGACTGAAAGGTTTGCAGGATATGAAATTCCGGTGATGGACACTTTCAGTGATCCCTTCAGCTCTGAGGTAATATTGGCGGTTGCGTTTATCGTCTTGTTTACACCAGGATCCGATGCATTGGATAATGGGTTCTCGGTATTCTTGTCTGTCGTGGCTACACAACCGGCAGCCAATATAAATCCCACAGCCATAAAGAGGGTAAATTGCACAATTAGTTTCATAGGGGATTCTATTATACGACGTATGATTTTTATTTCCTAATAGTATGTTGCAAAGCACTGAAGCATTGCAGTTCGGTTTCAGGACTGCTAGAAGAAATCCAGAGGTATATGAACAATAATTGAGGGATACACAAACAACATACCTCGCACCCCTGCTAAATGCCAACAGAACGCGAATATGGAGTATGTATTCATGGTGTAAGTACAGGATTATAGTTCTGTAGATCTTTCATCATTCCAACTATCGAATTCTTCTTGAGGCACCAGTAAGTTTGCATAATCCGGTTCTTGACCTGGATCAAAATGAACACTATACCGCGGGTCATCCGAAATTTAATAGTCAGAACGCGAAATATATCTATGAATTTTGCACCAGTTAAGAAATGGGCGGTATTTTTTATCGGGATCCTTTGCGCGATAGTGATAGCAGATGCTGTGTCTTTGGTGATACTTTCTGTTGCAGGAATTGAAGGCTGGATGAAGTTTCTGCTGAATTTTGTACTCTATGCTGTTTTCTTCTTTGCAATTCTTTACGCTCTGGAAAAAATTTTCCACATCGAATTTTTTGGTTTTAATAAAAAGTGATAAAGTTCGTATCAGGAAACAAAAAAATGATTCCCACTCAGCCTGCAGGGACAGAACGGTAAAATGCACCACAGAAAAGGGCTTAGCCCTCTTCTACGCTGGCTGCTGGTCATTTACCGGCACTGATACTATCCGGGCATCACATCTCTCATAAAAATAAGCAAACCCTTCTCATACACCTTTCAAGGCAAGGGTAAAAATGGAATGAACTTTCAGAAGATGACTAAAAAATTATATATTGGTGCGATTAGTTCAACATCACTACCTTTCCGTGATTTTTGAGTCGCCAAAGGGAGCCGCCGTAATTTCCATTGCCTGCATGGATACTGCGGGGATATTAAAAAGAATAGGATGAATTTTTTAATTGAGGCACCTAATGAAGATCAGGATGTAAGAAAGGCCGCTCTTCAATGCTGAGTGTTTTTGGTATGGACACAAAATTGTCATGCTTCATCTGGGGCGTTACCGGTGTTATTTTTGGGCTTATAGCTTTGCTGGCTCCAAATATCCTGCTGCTTGAAACCTTTTATATCATTTTCTGGATTCTGATCGGATTGGGAATTGTCGGACTCCTTATTCTCGCTATCACTTCAGGAAGTGACGAATCGCTGTTCTGGTTTGGTCTTTCCGCAGTATTACTTATTATTGGCGGTCTTTCATTTTTAGTGCGGTCAATCGTGGCGATCATTTTTCTGCTTATCATCACAGGTATCGCGTTTTACAATGGTTTTAATGGTATAACTCTTGCACTCACGCATTCCAGAACCAAATATATCCTTATCCCAGGCATGTTCATCGCCGGTACAGCTCTGCTTTTCGGACTTCTCTATTACTTCCCCTCGCTTTTAGAAAATCTTGTCATTGTAATCCTCGGCAGTTTCGCGTTTATATTTGGTCTGTTCTCAATAATGATGGGTTTTTTTCAAAGAGATGAGCCAGACAGGTCTGAAGTATGAACTGTTCTACAGCTGTACATCGAAATTATCAATTAGAAGGGAGAAAATAACCTCTTTCCCATTAATCATACTCGTTATGTTCCTGGTATGTGTGTTCCCATGTCGTATGATGTCATTGTAATTGGAGCAGGTCCAGCCGGCAGTGCTGCGGCATATGAATGTGCCAGACGCGGGCTTTCAACGATCTGCATCGAAGAGCACGGGACGATAGGTTACCCTGTACAATGCGCCGGGCTTCTTTCGAATACTGCCTTTGAGGAGTCGGGCGTATCCGAGCGTCCGGTGCTCACAAGAGTCTCCGGTGCCCGGGTGGTATCAGGCATGGGTAGTGAAATGCTGATTGATGCAAAGACTCCTAAGGCTGTCGTTGTTGACCGGGGGTCATTTGATCGTGAAATGGCAGAGAATGCAGCAAACTGCGGAGCAGAGTATTTCTTAAAGACTGCAGCCTACGGCGTACGCGGCAATTCACTTTTAGTCAGGGGTGTAAAAGGACATGCTGAAATTCCGTTCAGGCTTCTTATTGCCGCAGATGGTCCAAGAAGTACCATTGCCCGCATCCACAGAATGTCACGGGCAAAAATGTATCTTGCAGGCATCCAGTTAGAGCTGCTTCACGATTGCAATCCCAGGTTTGTTGAGATATATCCGGACGCATCACCGGAATTCTTTGGATGGATGATCCCGGCTGGTAATGGACGGGTGCGCCTTGGACTGTGCGGGCAGTCTCACGTTCCGGAACGGTTTAAGGCGTTGTTAAAAAAATTTGGTGAGAGTGCAACGCATCTCGTCACAGGGACCCTTCCGCTGGGCATCATGCCAAAAACCTTTGGTCATCGCACACTGTTTGTTGGTGATGCAGCCGGGTTTGCAAAACCCACTTCAGGAGGAGGAGTATATACAGGAATCCGTTCTGCCCGGCATGCAGCGGCAATTGCGTTATCCTGTTGTGAGAATGATCTGTTTACTGATGCAGCTCTTGCGGAATATGAACAACGCTGGCAGGCAGATATTGGACGGGAGCTTGATCTCGGTTTCCGGCTTTTCCAGATACGCCAGAAAATATCTGCCCACGACATGGACGCTTTAATCCGGGGTCTTAATGATCCTGCTATAATCCGTACAATCGTTGACTATGGTGATATGGACCGGCCCGGTACACTGGTAAAAAAACTTCTTTGCAAACCTGCCATGCTCCGGTGTGCAGCCCCGCTGATCCGAACCGGACTTCAGTCGTTATTCGAGTAATATACCGGTATTTAGGTCTTTGATACACGAAGCAGGTTGGGAAATAGTCCCCAGTTTCTCCTGCCGGGTGAGTTCGGAAGAAAAGAACCGTATCGCATATGCAATGTGAACAGGGTGTCTGGCAGATGAGTGAAGGCTTTTATTGTGGTATGGGGTATTGATAAGAGTTTACAGGACATAAAAAAAGAGTTCAGGAGACTAAAAAATACCGTTAATCCTGCACTTCAGTTGTTTTCCGGTCTGTAATTTTTTGATTTGTCGCAAACCTGTAGGCTCCATTCGGCACAGTGATCTCAAACCGTGCTCCTTTGCCGAATTCTCCGTTTTCGTTAATGGTTATTCCAGTGATTGAAAGGATCTCCCGTATCAGAAATAATCCGTATCCCGTATGTTTTCCATATCCTCGTTGGAATAAATGCTTCTTTGTTTCACTGTCGATTCCACCACCATTATCTTCGCATATGATGGTCAGGTTTTTGCCGTTCTCACGAGCTGAAAATTGTATCGAACTGGTATTTTGTCCGTGTCTCACTGCATTTTCCATAAGATTGTAGAAAACCTTTCCTAACAGGGGATCTGCAAAAATCTCAATATTACTGAAGTGGATCTGAACAGATACCGAGCTCAGATCAAGCTGACTTTCAACGTTAACGATTATATCCTGCACATTCTGCCATTGAGGGGTGTGCATCCCAATATCCTGGTAGTGTTTGGTGAACGTAATCTGCTGGTTAATCCGTTCAGTCGCGTTTGTTTCTTTTTTAATAAAACCGAGAAGTTTTTCATCAGAAGCTAATTCCTCGGACAATGCCAGGTACCCGGAAAGAACCGTCAGCTGGTTGAGAATATCATGCCGGGTAATGCTCGACAGCAGATTCAGTTTCTGGCAGGCAAGAGCCAATGCATCTTCCGTTCTCTTGTTTTCAGTAATATCCCGCCCGACGGACTGGTATTCGACAATTGAACCTTTTTTATCAAATATCGTCCGGTCAGACCACCGATGCCATCGGATAGATCCGTCTGGCATAATAATACGATGTGTATCGGTTGCAGAAGGATTCTCCTTTGTCAGTGATGCAAAATGTTCTCTGACCTGCCGGTGATCTTCCTGGGGGATTCTGGGAAAAAATTTTTTCCCGATGATTTCCTGACGGGATTTATTAAAATACTGGCAGTATGCTTCATTTACAAATAATTGCGTACCGTCAGGCCGGAAACGCGATATTAACTCAGTTTGATCCTCGACAACATTCCGGTACGTTTTTTCGCTCATCCGCAGTGCTTCTTCTGCCTGTTTACGATCGTTTACATCCCGAACTATTGCCTGAAGGAGTGTCTTTCCCCCTATTGTCACACGGTTCAGCGTTATTTCAGCATAAAAAGTAACTCCATCCTGACGTGCAAATAACCAGTCGAAAACGGGTGTTGTGCCATTGAGCGCCGCCGAAATTTTTTCCTGTCCTTTTTCTTCAGAACTGAGGCGATCAGGTTGCATAACCGGGGAAAAATCAATAAGTGATCTCCCCTGGATTTCCTGCTTTTTTGTACACCCCAACAGCGATATTGCCCGGTTGTTGCAGCTGGTAAATCTGGTATTTTCCAAAAGAAAGATTGCATCCCGGGCGGATTCAAACAGCGAACGATATTGTTCTTCGCTTTCTTTAAGGGTGACTTCCGCTCTTCTATTTTCGGTAATATCCCTGATAACTTCTATTGCTCCGGTAACATTTCCTTTTGCATCATATAACGGGGATGCGATGAACCAGAGATATGCACCTTTTCCCCCGTTAAGTAGCGGAAATTCCATTTCAGAAATGAGTTTGTTGTCTTTATGAATAATGAACGGATATCTCTTTTCGGTTTCTTTATCATCGTGAAGGACAAGATCGAGGAGGAGAGGGTGCTTTTTACCATAAAATGGCAGAGCATAGATATAATCTCCTTCACCGATTATCGTGGTTTTTTGCACCCCCGTCATTTCTTCCATCGCTTTATTCCATGCAATAACTTTTCCTTCAAGATCAATGGCAAAGGTTGCATCAGGAAGGAAGTTGATGAGATCAGATAACCGCTCTGCTGCGTTTTTATGTGCTTCGCGCAACTGTCTCCGCTTAACTGCTTTTTTTATGTTATTTGCCAGTTCATCAAATTGAAATCGTGGATCGCTCCCTTTCGTAATATAAAAATCAGCACCATTATTGAGTGCTGCGATAACAACTTCTTCCCTGCCTTTACCGGTAAAAAAAATGAAGGGAATATCGCCTAACTCTGTGTGGACATATTTGAGGAAGGTGATGCCATCCATACCGGGCATCTGGTAATCGGAGATGATGGCATCGTAAGATTTTAGTTTTTCTGTATCCAGGACTTCATATGCAGAAGTTGTTATATCGATGGTGAATTCCTTGGATCTTTCCAGAAAAATCTTCACTATTTCGAGAAGAACGGGCTCATCATCAACATACAGAACTTTATACATATCGATCTCCTGGAAGAACTATATCGATATTGATGGAGCGTTAATATAAAATATTGCAAGGCACCGGTGCAAATCTGGAATAGAGGATTTACATTATTCGAGTCAATTTAATAAAAAAAACTAAATATAGGGCAGTTTTTCCGGAAAAAAATAATGTGTAAATAATCGGATCGGCCTATTTTTATGCAAGCGGGGCTGCCGCCAATCGTAGTTCTCCTGGCAAAAAATGAGAGAAAGCGACCGATTTCCTTGAATATATAAGAAGCTCTGCCGACTATATCCATATAAAATCTTACGTCTGTTCAACCACTCACCCTGCTTAGAGGACCGGACGGGCTTTCTTTTTGTGTTTCAATAATCCTTGTTATTGCAGTCCTGAATCATTTCTGGCTGACTGCAGTCTGCGGTGTTCTGACAGTACCTATTTTTAGCACCCGTCACCATTATGAGATCATGAAATATCCCTTCGGTCATGGATTTGTCACGAGTATTATGCTCATCACCCGGCATTTCGCACTGCCCCCCGAACAAGCCTGGTTCGGGGCCGGTGATCATGTCGAGGGGCTGGTACTGCCCGAGAAATTTAAAGGTACTGAAATTGAAGAACTCACTACACTCTTAAAAAAGAAAGTAATCTGGCATCAGCCAGGAACTATAGACAAGGAAGATGCGAAGGATGTGATTCTGACGCTGAACCGGCTCGTCATTGCAATTGACCATGAGCTCGGTATTGCAGACGCATCAATCGGTGAGTTCCGGTAACGGGAGGAATCCTTTTATACCTATTGACGGTTTTTACGCCTTATCCTTTAAGTCATTAAACAACCAATAATTATTGTGATTACGATCGGTATTTTTTACAATATTTTAACGGAGGTTTTTCTTGACTGAAACATACGATGCATCCCATATAACCGTTCTTGAAGGACTTACCCCGGTCCGTGAGCGCCCGGCAATGTATATTGGCAGTACAGACACCCGGGGTCTTCACCACATTGTCTACGAAGTGGTGGACAACTCGATTGACGAGGCTCTTGCCGGGTTTTGCAGCCGGATTTCAGTAATAATCAATAAAGACGGCTCACTCCAGGTGGAAGACAACGGACGTGGTATTCCGGTCGACCGGATGGAGAAGAACGGTAAGAGCGCCCTTGAAGTGGTGCTGACCGTTCTCCATGCAGGCGGCAAGTTCGACAAGGAGAGCTACCAGGTTTCAGGAGGCCTCCATGGCGTCGGCGTCTCGGTTGTCAACGCACTCTCCAACTGGCTCTCCGCTCACGTATTCCGCGACGGCAACATCTATGAGATGCGTTTTTCTAAAGGTAAGATGACCTCGCCGCTCTCCCAGCGTGAAGAGTCACTCAATGAACTGCTCGCCCGTTACCAGCAGTGGTATGGGGCACCGGCACCCTTCGTTCGGACGGTTATTCCGATCACCACCCCTTCAATAGGCCAGCAGGATCTTTCATCGGCACCAGTGATTGATCCAATCGAGTCTGAGCGGGAGAGCCGCAGGGCCTTCCTTGCGCAGTTCGGCCCAAAGCTGACCGGCACCAGGATCCACTTTGTCCCCGATGCTACCATTTTTGAGACCACCACGTTCGATTATGACGTGCTTGCTCACCGGTTGAGAGAACTGGCATTCCTCAATGCGGGTCTCACTATCATCATTACCGATGAACGATCCGGCGATACTGCTACCTATTGTTATGCAGGTGGACTTGTCGAATTTGTAAATTACTTAAACGACGGGGTGGAATGCCTCCACCCGTCCCCGATTGACATCTCCAAAAAGGACCTGGAGAACAAACTCGAAATCGAAGTGGCGATGCAGTACACCACCGCGTATGACGAGAAGATCTACTCGTACGTCAACTCGGTCAATACCCGGGATGGCGGGACGCATCTCGAAGGGTTCCGCAGCGCCATCACCCGGACCATCAACACGGTGGCAAAGAGGAACGGCCTTATCAAGGAGAACGCGACCATCACCCTCCGGGGCGAAGATGTCCGGGAAGGTCTCACCTCTGTAGTTTCTATCAAGATGGCAAACCCCCAGTTCGAGGGGCAGACCAAGATGCGCCTCGGAAACAGCAGCGTCAAGGGTACTGTCGACTCGCTGGTCTATGCAGCAATGAGCGAATATTTCGATGAAAATCCGAATGTACTCAAGATCATCATCGAAAAAGCCCTCTCATCAGCAAAAGCCCGCGAAGCCGCACGCAATGCCCGTGACCTTGCCCGGCGCAAGAGCTCGCTCGAGAGTTCCGGACTCCCCGGCAAGCTCGCCGACTGCTCGGAACGCGACCCGGCAAAGAGTGAGGTCTATATTGTGGAAGGAGACTCTGCCGGCGGTTCAGCCAAGCAGGGACGAGATCGAAAGTTCCAGGCCATCTTACCTCTCAGGGGAAAGATCCTCAACGTCGAAAAAGCCGGTGAACACCAGATCTTAAAGAACGCTGAAATCCAGACACTCATCTCTGCAATCGGCACCGGCATCGGTGAGAAATTCGATCAGGAACGGGCCCGCTACCACCACATCGTCATCATGACCGATGCCGATGTGGACGGTGCCCATATCCGCACCCTCCTGCTGACCTTCTTCTACCGGTACATGTTCAAACTCATCGAAGCCGGGTATATCTACATCGCCCAGCCCCCCCTGTTCCGCATCTCG
>CAYWHL010000067.1:0-11780 GCA_964457995.1 uncultured Methanoregula sp.
TCGCTCCAACCGGGTCGTTTAAGAACCGTACCGGTTTTAACGTAGTGATAGTCCCGAGCCGGTGGTGGTCGATAATCTCGACAATGTCTGCCTCTTCTATTCCATCCACTGCCTGTGAAGCTTCGTTATGATCAAGGAGGATCACCGATCTCCGCACATCGTCAAGAAGGGTTGTCCGTGTCAGGATACCGGTAAGTGTCCCGTCCGTGGTGACGACACACGCTGCCCGGAATTTTGAAGCGGAAACAACCTGCCGGGCGTGAGCGATGGTATCTGCAAACGTAAGGACCGGGACATTGGTCTCCATCACTTCCCGGGCTGGCAGGCAGAGGTTGATCATTTTGCCAATCCCGAAGGCGTCGAGCGCAGTAGAAAGGACACATACCCCACGTTCTGCAGCAGCTGTGGCAACACGGTCCCCGACCTGAGCCCCTTGTGCAATAATCAGGCAGGCAATTCCTGCGGAGATGAGCGCGAGCTGGGCTGGTTCGTTATCACCTACAACAGCAATGTCATGTGAGGTCATCTTACCGAGCGTGACATGAAGGGCATCGATGACAATATATACCCGCCCTTCGAGAATCTGCCGGGTCGATACGATAATGGTTGCATTCAGGATACGGGCAAGCGACTCAACCGACAGGGGAGTGATAGCAAGCTCATCAAGATGAATCATCTGGATATAAGTCCCGGCCAGAGCATGTTCTCCAACCATTCCGACCGGTTTTCCCGTTTTATCAGTTATGACAACGTTCCGGATCCCTTCCTTTGCCATAAGGGTCGCTACATCAACAGCCGGGACATCCTGCGGCAGCGAAAAGACCGGTTTGTAGGTAATGTCCGAGAGCTTTGGTTTTACTGAATGTATTAATACAGGTTCGGGGATACTGAACCGTTCAAGCATGTACCGGGATTCCGGATTCAGCTCGCCACAGCGGGCCGGGATGTACCTGCCCGGTTCGGACCGGTTTTTAAATTCAGCGTACCCAATGACACTTGCTATGCTGTCCGTATCAGGCTGACGGTGGCCAAAAAGATAAATTTTATTCATGGGGACCCTCAGGGTGGTTTTCTCAAATCTCTATTGTAAATTACGATGAAAATACATAAAGTATAGCAAGCCAAAGAACGGTTTTTCCCATCGCTGTATGATAGTAACGATTCCTGGTTCCAGGGTAGCACTGGAAGGCCACAAATAATCGATTTTTTAAAAAAAGCTGTCAATCTTCCAGTATGAGGCCCTTTAAACGATATTTTCTTTTCCCTCCCAGCGGAAATAAAACATGGTAAGATCACAAAAAAATAATGACTAACAGCGCGTAGATCCTCTCCATAACCGGAGCGAGGATATGTTTTTTGACCAGGTCTGTGTCCAATGTGGCCGCTGCTGCGAGAAATGGGGATGGGGCCAGAAGGGCGTTATTGACGATCTCATTTTGTGGATGCAGGAAAACCGGCAGGACATCCTGCAGCATGTTTCCATAACACTCACCAATAAAAATCGGTGTAATGGCAGGGATATTTCGATTATGGATCTGCCCGATATTATCCGTATTGATTACTGGGTAGATCCTGACGGCAGGGTATTGACTCACTGTCCTTTCTTCTGGCGGGCAGATGACGGAAAAGTATACTGTAAAATTCATGATACCAAACCAAAAGTATGCATCGGCTTCACACCATGGAACGAGGGAATTCGTGATTATGCGCTGAACTGCCCGGCATGCCGGAATACGGCACCGTAATAGTTGAGAATCTGTAGTAAGTTTTTCACTACCGGCGATGTGGTCTTACGACAGGTACAGCCAGTGAAAATCCCAGATGGATCTTCAGACCGGTAAAAAAATTACCTGTTGATATGCACCACTTTTGCCGGGGGGAACCCGTTAAAGAAGGTGGATGAAGCATGGGAATAGGCTCCGATATTTTCAGAATATACAAAATCCCCGATTTCAAGATCCGGCAGATCTGCAGAGAGTGTGATGGTATCAAAAGCATCGCAGGTAGGCCCGAACACGGCTGAGATCTGGGTTTCGCCATCATGGAATGCCAGAACCGGGTAGGTAACGTGGTCAAAAACCTGTCCGGAATACGTATGATAAACCCCGTCGTTGATATAATAGCAGGGTTTCCCGTCGCGGAACGCTTTGCCGACCACTTTGGCAACAAGCGAACAGGCATTTGCCACCAGAAACCTTCCCGGTTCTGCGAGTATTTCCATATCCGGGGGAAACAACCGTTTAATTTCGGCTTCCAGTTTTTTTGCCAGCGTTTTTACGGATTTTACTTCCGGGTGGTACTTAACCGGAAAACCGCCGCCGATATCAAGAATCCTGATTTTTCGGCCAGTGCGTGTTTCTATCTCTTTGATAATTTCTGCAGACAACTGCAACGCCTGGACATAATTCTCAAAATTGGTACACTGACTGCCCACATGGAAACTTAATCCTTCCACGACAAGTCCCCTGGAAAATGCATCGGCAATCAAATCAACCGCTTCACCCGGATGAGCCCCGAATTTTGAGGAGAGTTCTACCATGGAACCGGTGTTGGGAACCCGTAACCTCAAAACGAGGCCGGCGTGAGGTGCATGCGCCTTGATTTTTTTTAATTCTTCATAGTTATCGAACGTTACCAGGGGTTTGTAGTGGTCAAGGGCCTCAAGGGTTTCTATCGGTTTAATCGTATTTGCATAGATGATCTTATCCCAAATCCACGCCTGTCGCTCTTTTTTTGGCATCTTTTTGATATTTTCATAGACAATCATGAATTCAGGCATGGATGCCACATCAAAGCTGCTCCCGATCTCATAGAGCGTCTTTACGATCTCGGGATTTGAATTTGCCTTTACCGCGTAATACACCTGGATCTTTGGAAGGTACTTTTTAAATTCCCGGTAATTCGAGCGGATTTTTTCATGGTCAATCACAAAGATGGGGGTTCCCTGCTCGCGTGCCAGTTTTTGCAGCAATTCCTTCCTTGCCTCTCCAATATGAGGCACTCCGTCATCATGCTCTTTTGGTAAAGTTTTCTTTCTCACTGCTTCTCCCACCTTTATCACTACAAGAGTGATTCATCGCACAAATAAGAAGTTTTTGAATTGCCAGACATCTTCATAGTCATAATTGTTTTCCGGGTTTTCTTTGAAGTATACCTTCCTGTTTTTTAACGGGGTCCAGTCCGAAGGACCGGAATAGAAATCCCCCAGATATGGTTTTGCAATATCAAGTACACACTCATGAGGCAGATCATCGGGGAGGCAGAACCCCTTTTTCGGGTTTGCTATCATCCACATCACTGCAGTAACCACACCCAGTGCAACCTGTACCGTGGTTGCATTCTGGCCGGGTGCAAGGGTCTTTGCTTCCTCGATTGAAAGGATGCTGCCCGTCCACCAGGATGTATAGGGATGGCCCATCAGGAGGGCACCTAAAATATCTGCGCCGGAAATGATCTCCCGGTCATTCAGGATCCGCAATTTTGGTTGCAGTTCGTAATTTCTGCACCTGAGCTCATGGAGCGATGAAATCGTGTCATCACAGGGTAAATATGCATAATGTACAGTCGGGCGGTAGATTGCATTGCCATCCTTCCAGACAGTCCATCGGTCTGATATGCCAAATGCTTCGCCGTGCCGGATAACCATTCCCACTATCTCATGATGGGGAACCCAGGAATGGACCCACGTATTGATCCCCATGCGGGCCAGCAGAATCTCGTTCTTAGGCCCGACAGGTGGCACATGGGCCTGATCGGGCAGCTCTTTTTCATGCGTACCCCACCCTATCTCCGCAGGAGCGGTGCCTTCTTCCCTGAGTCCTTCAATGCACCAGGTTCCCACAAACTCATCGACTTTTTTTGGTGACCGCGAGATCTGGGTGTCCCTTTCTGAACAGTGAATAACTTTTACACCGGTCACCATGGCAAGCGCAGCAAAATTCTGTTTCCGGATCAGGTCATCAAAGTAGTCGGGATCGGGGGCAATACCATCTGCAATCATACGGCGTGCGATATCCACGAGTCCCTGTCTCGCAAAATGCGAGATTAGGCCGGGATTTGCACCGTGGTCGACAACGGAGGTAGCGCTGTTATGCCAGTCTTTTGTCAGTTCATGGAGTTTCATCTGACGGTAATACAGGGTCTTTTCATACGGGCTTGCGGTGAATTTTTCCGCATCGGGATCCCAGGCTTCTACCGAAGTGTTTACGTACATGACGTTATTATCATGGCACCACTGCACCATCTCGCAGCAGTCAATGTTCCAGGCAAGATCGATCAGCAGGCCACCCGGTGAAAGATATTCAGAAAGAACCTGGCCAAGGTTATCCGGTGTGACTTTTCTCTTGAAAAACCGGAGTCCTCCTGATGTCCAGGCTTTAAGATCATGTGCCTTATCGATAAAATCGATGATCGTGAGATTTTCGAGCGGGATATTTACATGACGGAGCAGGATAGGGAGCGTGCACCGGGCAACGGAACCATATCCAATGATTAAAACCTTGTTATCAAAATCCACACCAGACCTCCGATTATCTTTTTAAACTGTTCTTGTTTTGTTAATATTACATTTAAAACTAATGAGAAAAATTTTTCGCCGTTCAAAAAACCGGGGAATGCCGGAAATAAACCTTTCGCTTGAAGATACCTGCCGGATTATCCCGAACGAACGGATTGTTTCTGCTGTCACTTTTGAGTATTTTTTAGTAAGATACTTTCCGTATCTGTTATCATTAAAAAGTGGATACTTATTTCATTGCCTTCCCAATACTAGTAAGGTGATTCGTTGTCAAAACGGGCAGTTGATATGGTTTTTCAGGCTACATATACTCTCACCGATCTCCGGATAATTCTCCGGCAGACCGCTCCTTCCCATGAACTCGATGCCGAACAGAACATCCAGGCCCGGCGGCTGCTGGACAATCTCGAACGTCAGGTTACATCATTAAAACAGGAGATGCTGAAATGAGGTGCGGGGCCGGCATTGAAGCACGTCAGGTAAATGAGCTCTTTATTAATATTGACCCGATCCAGGCCGGTGGCAGGCTGACAGCAGATGCAATGAAAGCTGTTATTGCCTACGGGGACGGGTATTCTGTCTGTGATAACTGCCGAAAGCCAAACCGTCTCGATTATATCACCAAACCCCCGATTGCCGATTTCCATAAAGATATGGCCGCATGGCTTAACATGGATGATGTAAGAACTGTCCCTGGTGCCCGTCGGGGCTTCCAGGCAGTTGCCCAGACATATGTAAGCAAGGGTGATCCGGTACTGCTTACCAGCCTGTCGCATTATACCGAGTTTCTTGCAATTGAAGAAGCGGGAGGATGTGCCCGGGAGATACCAGCCAACGAAAACAGGATGATTACACCCGACGCTGCAGCAGAAAAAATCGAGGAAGTAAAGCGTGAATTCGGAAAAGTTCCCGTTCTTGCATTCATAGACCATGTAGATTACCAGTATGGCAACATGCATGATGTGAAAGCGATCACTAAGGTTGCCCACCAGTATGATATTCCGGTGGTGTATAACGGGGCTTACACCGTAGGCATCCTGCCGGTTGATGGCAAAGATTTTGGTGCTGATTTCGTTGTCGGTTCCGGGCACAAGAGTATGGCAGCTCCGGCACCTTCGGGGATTCTCGCAGTCACTTCTGAACGTTCCGGTGAAGTCTTCCGCACTACAACAATTGAAGGTGATGTTACAAAACGGAAGTTCGGTATCAAGGAACCGGAGATGATGGGCTGTACACTTATGGGAGTGACACTTGTCGGTATGATGGCATCGTTTCCCCACGTTAAGGAACGGGTAAAACACTTTGACCGGGAACTGGAGAACAACCGGATTGTATTAGAAGCCCTCCTTTCCATTTCCGGTACAAGGATTCTTTCCCAATATCCGAGGAAACATACCCTGACGCGGATGGACACTATTGCATCATATGATACAGTGGCAGAATCTCACAAGAAGAGGGGTTATTATTTCTCAAGTGCACTTGAGGTAAAAGGGATAGTTGGTATAATTCGCGGTGCCACCAAAGTCTGGAAATTCAACACATACGGTTTGACTAAAAAGCAGGTGCAGCATCTTGCCGATGCATTTATTGCAATCGCGAGTGAGCATGGCCTGCCTGTCAATAAATAATTTTCAGGTTTTTTTTAAAATAAATTTTTATTTAAAAAAATGTACCGGAATTACCTGATTATCGCAGGATGTACCGTGCTGTGAAAGTTCCAGGCCGATACACTATTCTTCTTTACTGATACGAAGTTCAAGAGGTTACTCATTCAGTTCTGGAAGTATACCTGTAACTTCGAATGTATATACGGTGACAGCAACAGCACCGGTTACGTTTACCAGCCCTCCATAAAAAAGGCCGACATTGGTGTCATCAGCATGACAAGCGCTATTGCTGTAATAAGCCATGCAATGGTGGAACAACTGCCACTGTCATAGAATAAATATCTGGGTAGGGTTTATTAATCGCGATGCCCTACGAATCGTTTGTCAAGACAGGAAACGGTTAGTCTGCACAAGCCTGGGGGGAAGTATGTTTGAGAAGTATGATCTGACAAAAACAATCGACGATGCGACATTTGAAAACTCGGTAAATCCATTAAAGGAGCGACTGAGTGTCCTTCAGCGGACACTTCGCGATCTCAGGATCCCCACCATAATTGTCATCGAAGGCTGGAATGCGGCAGGCATTACCATGTCTACCAGGGAGATAATAGAGTCACTGGATCCCCGTGGATTTACCCTTCATGCCATTGACAAAACTACTGATGAAGAACGGGAACGTCCGTTCATGTGGAGATTCTGGGTAAAAACCCCCTCGAAAGGTCGAATTGCCCTTTTTGCCCGCAGCTGGTACAGCAGGGCGCTTGCAGAAAAACTATCCAGTATTGGCTGGAAAAAGTCGCTCAAAGATGAAATTAATTCAATAACTACTTTCGAACGCCAGCTCAGTGACAGCGGTGCGATTATTATCAAATTTTTTTTGCATATCAGTAAGGATGAACAGAAACTGAGGCTCCTTGAACGGGAGAGAAATCCTCTTACTGCATGGCTGGTAACTCCGAGAATCTGGAATTTTCATTATAATTATGACACCTATCTTCCTATTATAGACGAGTTTATTGAAAAAACCGATACTGATTATGCACCCTGGCATATTATTGAAGCAACAGACAGGAAGTATGCCATTTACAAAGTATATTCATATCTTATAAAAACTCTTGAAAAAAGAGTTGCTTCTGAGGCAGATAAGCAGTCAAAAAAAGGAAGACAGAAAAACATTCCCAAACCACAGAAAAATCCTGTCCGGAGAAGGTCTTCTGCTGGTATGTCCTATTCAAAAGAAGACTGCCAGAATATGCTGAACAACCTGCAGATCGAAATGCTCGAGATCAATTATATACTTTTTAAACGGAAAATTCCGTTCATTATTGTCTATGAGGGATGGGATGCTGCCGGAAAAGGCGGGAACATCACACGTCTGGCCCGTTACATCAACCCTCTGGGATATGATGTTGTGCCTGTTGCAGCACCGAATGACTACGAGAAGGAACACCACTACCTCTGGCGGTTTATCCTTCAATACCCGAAAGCCGGGCATTTTGCAATCTATGACCGGAGCTGGTATGGGAGAGTGCTTGTTGAACGTGTAGAAGGGTTCTGTTCAGAACCGGAGTGGCAACGGGCGTACCAGGAAATCAATGAAATGGAACAGGACTATGTCGAAAGCAGTGGCGGGGGAATTGTCAAGTTCTGGCTTGAGATAGACAAGGATGAACAACTCAAACGGTTCAACCAGCGGGAGAAGGATCCACTCAAGCAGTACAAGATAACCGAAGAAGACTGGAGAAACCGGGAGAAATGGGATCTCTATGACGCTGCGGTGGATGAGATGCTTGCCCGTACCAATACCCGGTACGCCCCATGGATTGTCATTGAGTCGAACAATAAATGGTATGCCCGGGTCAAGGCCCTCAAGGAAGTCATCAGGTATACGGAGAAACTTCTGTGAGAAATTCAGTTGTATATTCCAGCATATGAAGATGTTTCCACCAATCTCCGCCGAAATACGATTTATTCCTCACTAGTGGTGGGACATATCATTCAATTTCTCTGCATCTGCCTGCAGTATCGGACAAGCGGAAATGAAAGAAAAATGCAATGCGACGGTGCCTTGCCAGATTTTATTATTTCATAAAAAGAAAAACTCAAATACGGAAGGCCCAGCGACATCCAGTCCAGAACACCTTTCATCGGGTCTTCCCTTCTTTTTCTATTTGTGTGACTGGTCCGTATGCAACAGTTAACGCTACCCTGAATTGAAACTCCAATCCATACAGGAAAAAATTTGTCTCCTATTCGCGATGGATAATGTATTCCAGCAGATAGACATCACGAGAAATGCGAAATGAAGGTTTTTTATTCGGAGGAAACAGTCGGCTGGTTTGAGTATATTGTATACAGTATAGAGTCCAGGCATACACCTACGTGGTTGATCTCCCTTCGCCAAGTGAGAAATTGTTGACAATTTCCATAAATTATGCCTCCGACACATTCTTTGGTACAGGTATCGCAGGGTCTGGTTGTCATAGTTCCCTTCTTTCTTTTCTTTGTATTTTATATTCATGAGATTTTTCAGGTTCAATAATGGAACCATATGGTTATCTGAAATCTAATGGTGTACTATAAATCCGGATGTATTGTTCTCAATGAAACGTTGAATGAACATAAAAAAGAATATAAAAAATCGATATATTGCGGATGCAGGGAAATGAAAGGTAAGAAAAAATTTCTGATACCATTCATTCGGGGTGCATTCCAGAGTCACCGATTTCACACAGGAACATGGTGAAAAGAATTGCCTTTACCATACGCTGATAAGTCCACCGGCTCTGCTGGTTGTAAAGGAAATAATCCGCTGTTGATACTACAACTAATGACCCGGGAAAAAATTCATCCGCTCCAAAAAAAAGTGCCAGAACTACTCATCGACTTCATCACAACGTACTATTGCTTTCACAAAAACCCCTGTGCAGACCGCTGTCCAACGCACACTGGATAGCAAAATGATATTCGTTGGAAGTTATCCTGCGACAAAGTGAAGGAAAAAGCAACGATCTTCTATTGCTGCTGGTATGCCATGACGGATGATACTGGTTCATGATATTTACATATGAGTCACGCGATATCTGCTGTGCAATCCACGGCATAATACTGTCGGTACCAGCAAGATTTTCCGGGAGCACAAGATGCCGTATAATCATACCGCGTACGGCGATACCCTTGTCTATGACCAGATCGCCTACCTGCCGGTGCATCTCTGTAATTCCTGCTTTCATGAAGCGAACATAGTCTGGTGCATGAGACAGAGTACCAGCAATTTCATCACTGCCATATTTTGCATCGGGCATATAGATATCAATGATGCCATCCAAAAGGCGGAGAGTATCCACCGAATCATAGCCCCCGCTGTTATAGACTATAGGGATACGTAATCCATCCTGTATCGCAATCTTCAGACTTTTGAGAATCTGGGGCACTATGTGAGTGGGTGTGACCAGGTTGATATTATGACAACCGAGCTCCTGGAGGTACATCATTATCCCTGCCAGTTTTTCACAGGACACTGACTCTCCTTTTCCACACTGGCTGATGTCATAGTTCTGACAGAACTGGCAGGCAAGGTTGCAATGGGTTATAAAGATAGTACCGGAACCGTTGTAACCGACCAGGGGGGGCTCTTCACCAAAGTGCGGTCCGGAACTTGAAATGACCGGCAGGAGCCCTGTCCTACAAAATCCCCGCTCATCATCAAGACGGTTTACCCTGCATTTTCTGGGACAGACCGTGCATGACTCCAGAAGATTATACGCCCGGTCGATCCTTTCTTCCAGTTCACCCGACCGGCTAAGGGTGATATATGACGGATAATTCATTCCCTGTGTCAAGGGCCGACTCATGGAGATCTTCTCTTTTTCTATGGTTTTTATGGCACCAAAAAATGATATCAGGTTTCTGATATAATCAATCTTTTACCATTATTTGAGGAAGGATGAGTGAAATTAAATCAAATTTTTCTCTAAACCTCTTGTCATTTGATTATTATAATCGACCAGATTTATGGGATCTTACTGGTGCTCAAAGAAAAATACCTTATTTGAAATGATGAAAAATCCACAGAACTATAATCCTGCACTAACACCATGCCTCAAGTCTGGATGCGAACAGTGGAGAGATGGTTGATGCATCCATATCCGCAAAGCCGTAACGCGAAGGCGAATCAAGGAGAGTGGTTGAAAAAAAGTATGTAAGTTACACTATTTTCCCGTGACAGGTAAGGGTGATTTTACCAGATGGGGTGATGACTTTTTGCCAATCTTGGGTAATATAATCACGTAGATGGCAGTCTAGCTCTGGTGTCGTAGCCTCATTATATATAACCGCCCGTAATGGCGGAAGGACTCCTTCAGCAAGTTGACCACGGCAGGTCATTTTCCAGTTATTGTTGTTGATGACATACTGCGTATCCCAGGTGAAAATAAATTCATCGCCATAATCTTGAGGAATAATACGACACCGCTGATCCTTGACAACCTCAGCTCCATCACGAACAGCCAAGGCTGGTATTGCTAATGCAATCAGGAAGAGTATCCCGATGCCAAGTGCTAGTTTTTTCATGTTTTTCTACCTCCATTCTGCCTTTAAATGCAACAGCGAGACATTCTCAATACTATTTTTTTATTACAGACGTTGCATAGAGCCTGATATTCGCGTTCTGTTGGCAGTTAGCGTATAATCAACGGGTTCTTTTGTCGAACCCGCAGCGGGTTATGAATTTTTAATACATGTGCTTTTAATCCTCTAGTTATGGTTCCGTTTATGTTGACTTCATGTAAACACTGCAATTATAAGACAGGAGACCAATGTTGGCTTTATGGCAAGATGACAATGGGCAAACAATTAAAAAAACGTGTTAGGGGTTGTGAGAATTATCGCCCTTGGTGGATGATGGACTCGCTACCACCCTATCAATAAACCATCATACTTAGATCATTTATCTAACAATAATTAAGAAACACTGTTTTTAAATAACTAAAAAAATATTGGATATTGCCGAAGGAGAAAATGATGGATCGCCGCGTAAAATTATTGGTCAAAGTATTACAAACGCATCTAGTCCTTCAAACAGTCAGTTCGTGCGGAGGTCAAAAAATGTCCTGTTCATCCTTTTTGAACAGTCCGCACTCAGTACACAACCAACCGCATGGTACGAAAGCAGAGTTTTCCCTTTTGTAGACCCGTTGCATCTTTGCACTGCATTTTGGATGCTGGCATTTTGGATGCTTGACATCTGGCATAATAGATGTATACAACCTTGCTGTGTAAAAAGGTAATCGGACAAAGAATAAACGGGATTTAAACCCTCAAGATGAAGTATTAAAAATTAGTCTGTCTGTAACAATTCAGGTTTCTGATATAATCTCACAGTTTAATGCAGTAATGAACCTGATATCTGAAAGGGATTTTTTGACAATCTCATCAATATTCATTTTCTGCTCGCAGCTTTTTATTGTTTCAAGTACAGCTGCGGTGGCCGGCATATTCGGTACTGCCCGGCAGGTAAGATCTCCCGGATGAGGAACAAAAGTGCCAATCATCCGGGCAAGGGTGACTGTTTCTTCCTTGTCATAGGTAATAAGCGGGCGAAGTACTGGTACCTGTGTTGCTTCTGAAATAACCGACAGGTTGGCGAGTGTCTGGGA
>CAYWHL010000068.1:0-2860 GCA_964457995.1 uncultured Methanoregula sp.
TGGCCCAGATTGTTTGATTGGAACTGGCTCTCCTCGCCAGGGATGGATGTATTCACCCATATCCATTGTCCGTTCGTCGGGTTCCCGTATTTGTCATACAAGGTGTATAATATGGTGAAATAGCTTTCCCCGTCTGCGGGCAGGGTTGGAGGAGATCCTGGTGGTGAAAAAACCTGATACATTGAAAACGGTATTCCGGTGTTGTCGGCATCGATCCATTCAAGTTTATCCGGTATGCTTCCAAAGGTATCCATCAGAATATTATTAGGACCGATTTTCGAAGTTAATTTTACCTTGACGGAAAGATTTCCGTTTGGATCAAGAGCGCGGGAAATATCATGCCCGTCTCCAACAAAATTACAGTCATCCGGTGCAGGACCGTGAACATGGAGGCTGATTACGTGATCACCTCTGCGATTATCGATACGATTTCCCCACCGGTCAGTAACAGATACATTAAACGGAACTTCAGTTCCGACAGTTCCGGAGAGCGGATGCATAAAATATGGGTAGTAGGGAGCATCATGATCTATGTTCAGATTGATGAAGCGGGTGACTGTATATCCGTCAGCGTTAATCCTGGCTGTAATATTGACGACACCACTCGTTTTGTTTACCGTAAAAGTGCTTTCAGCCACACCTGACTCATCAGTGATGTCTGTTGATGGAATAACAGTACCATATACCGGATTATCAACAGCGAACAGTACAAGTGCATCCTTTACGGGCGCTGAAGCAGGTCCAGGAGCTGATGTCTCATTTAATGCCGTAACGGTAATTTTTATCTGATTGTTCCCATTCGCTACGACCCATGAATCGCTGGTGACAATCGTCGATGTATCCGGAAGATGTGCGGTAGCTGTTCCAGCCAGTAACAACAAACTGATAATAATGAAAATATCCGCTTTTGCTCTCATACCAATAACTCTGGAAGAAGTTATTATAAATTAAAGTATATAAACATTCTTGTTTAAAAAACACTCAATTTTTGTTTGAATATTAAAATTTCAAATAAATGAAAGGAAAAAACGAGTTTTGGTTTCAATTCCCTGACAATTACGGAAATGATTCAGCCCCATGAAGAATATTTAAATTGATTCCTTGCTATATTTTTCGCTATGCCAACACATGAGAATGTAATGGAAGCATTTGCCGGTGAATCCCGGGCAAACCGAAAATATCAGGCTTTTTCTGAAAAAGCTGCTGCTGATGGATTCAACAACGTTGCCACGTTATACAAAGCAGCTTTTGAAGCGGAGGCAATTCATGCAAAGAAATTCCTCAAGGTTCTTGCAGTGATTGAATCAACAGAAAAGAATCTCGAAGCAAGCATAGCAGGAGAGACTCATGAATTTACCGAGATGTATCCCGATTTTATCAAGGCTGCTGAGTCTGAACACAAGACTGATGCCGTCCTGGCATTCACCTATGCAATGAAGGCCGAGGAAGTTCATGCAAAACTCTACAGGAAAGCACTGGATGCGGTAAAAACCGGAAAAGATATGGGAAGGGAAAAAATATTCCTTTGCCCTGTGTGTGGTAATATTGAAATTGCCAAAATCCCGGAAAAATGTCCGATTTGCGGGGTTTTTGGAAAACAGTTCCGGGAAATTACCCTGTAACTTTTTAAAAAACCCTGTCGTAAACCATTTTTTTCTTCAAATCCATTATTTTTTTGTCTTGTTTTTACGGAAGTGCAGCCAGACCATGACAACGATGATTGCAATAAGCGTCACCCATGACGCAGAGTAAATGACAATAATGGGATAATTCAGTATCGTCCGGGGAGGAATTACCGGGGTTTTGGGTGTAATACTCTCAAACTGGACAGCAACCTGTGCGGGGAACCTTTCCCTGCCATCAAAATATCTGATGAGCACAGATGCATTACCCGATGGTATAACACCCTTTACCGGAGCATTGTTGGTGTTCGGGAATGCAATGGACCGGGTAATCCTCTCTTTTTGATCAGAAATCTCAATATACCAGGCATCCGGGTATGAAATTGAGTATAAATCACGGGCTTTCACAACGAGTGTTGAGCCGGGTGGCAGGGCAACTTCCCATGTAGCGTTCTCCGTCTGACTGGTGAATGAAAGAATCCGTGTAACCACTTCATTTGCACCAAGATTAACCAGACCGGATGTTTCTGCGCAGGAAGACAATGTCCGGTTCCGAATTAAAATCTCAGGGGGAGGTGCGGCCGGCTCCTGAGAGCAACGGAACCTGTCATCCATTGCCTGCCCATAGGTCAATGCAACGGGATATATCCTTACTTCGTCAAGGCCGCCATGGAAATACAGCGGGCAGTTTTGATCGGTTCTGTTATAGAATCCCGCGTCAGCACCTGCTGTGACATAATTGTTGTATTGATAGTGGATCGCACCAGTTGCATTCAACCGGTTTCGGAGTATACCATCCAGATATACCTTCAGGCTGTGTCCGTCATATGTTCCCGTCACCTGGTGCCATTGGTGCAGCTGGATACCTTCATGCTGTATGGGTATAGACACATCCCCGAGTCTTTCGAGATTTACCGTCCACCAGAGATCCTCACCGTCATCAAACGCCAGCCGGTATCCTCCATCTTCATATGTTGATAGTAAAACCTGTGGTTCATACGAGTCCGAATAAAACCATAACGAAACAGTAATTTCACTTGCGGGATGATTCTGTGAGCTGAAAGGGATTTCGATGTAATTATTAATCCCGTTAAAAAACGCAGCCCCCCCGCAACCGCCATTTTCAAATCTTGATACCCCATGCAGGGTTCCTGTATTACCATTACCTGATGTATCAATTGCATAAATACCGCTGCCCTCATTAAAGTTAAAATACAACCCGGGCTCAGGAACCAGGT
>CAYWHL010000068.1:2960-11671 GCA_964457995.1 uncultured Methanoregula sp.
AAGCTCCGCTTACGAAACAAAGCAGCACCAGACAAAAAAGGGTGAACTTTTTCGCACTTAAAGTTCCAGGCTTGATGCTCATACTATCGTATCAAAGGTGTATTGGGGCTCGTCCAAAAAGAAAGTTGCTATGGTTAAGCTAAAAAAAATTCATTTTTTTTCTATGTCAATATATTTATAAGAATCCGCACCCTTTTCGAAATGATGAGAAAAGTCACCGTCTATTCAACAAAAAATTGTCCATATTGCCGGATGACTAAGGCGTTTCTCGATAAACACGGGGTTCCTTATGAGAGCATAGATGTCGGCGAAGACAGTGATGCTGCAAAACATATGATTGAACTCTCTGGTCAGCGTGGTGTCCCGGTAATTGTTGTCGACACCGATGTAATAATCGGTTTTGATTCGCAGAAGTTAAATGAGCTCTTCGGAGAAGGTGTATCCGGTGAAGTTTTCGATGTCCTGATTGTTGGTGCAGGACCGGCAGGACTTACTGCAGGTGTTTACTGTGCCAGAAAAATGTTGAATACGGTTATTATCAGTGAAAACATTGGTGGTCAGGCGTTGGAATCCTGGGCAATCGAAAATTACATGGGTTACCGGATGATAACCGGTGAAGATCTGATGAAAAAATTCGAAGAACAGGTTCATACACTTAATATGAGGCTTGAACTTGACCGGATAGTCAGCATCTCAAAAAATGATGATATTTTTACCCTCACTACAATTTCGGAAAATACATACAAGGCAAAAACCGTGATTCTCGCTCAGGGGAACAAGCCGAAAAAACTTGGTGTAGCCAATGAGGAACAGTTTCTCGGACGTGGCCTGTCCATATGTTCAACGTGTGATGGACCCTTATACAGGGGAAAACGGGTAGCAGTTGTAGGTGGCGGTAATTCCGCATTGCAGACAGCTGTGGAGATGAGTGAAATTGCGCAATCAGTACACCTGCTCGTGCGCAGCAGTATACGGGCAGATCCGGTGTACGTGAAGATGCTCGAATCAAAAAAGAACATTGATGTGCTGTTAAACACACCGGTAATCGCCCTTCACGGGAATAAGTTCCTCTCTGCGATCACTATCAGGAATGAAAAAAATGAAGAGCAGAAAATCGATCTCGACGGTATTTTTATTGAAATCGGCTGGTTACCCAATACTGATATCCTCAACGGATTTGTTTCGCTGAATGAGAAAAAGGAGATCATTGTAGATATTAACTGCCATACGAGCACTGAAGGGGTTTTTGCAGCCGGGGACGTCACATCAGTAAAAAGCAAGCAGATTATTATCGCTGCCGGAGACGGGGCAAAGGCAGCGCTTGAAGCTCATGAATATCTGCTTAAGTCTGCACGACGATAATAAAAATCTACATTATTTTCTGCTTTTAATTAAAAAAAAGGCAAAATATTCCCCGATGAAAAAACACCTGGATTTTTCTTTTAATTGCCCGGAGGAACTGCCATAGTACCCTTTTTCCTGTCTTTTTCCTTATATCCTTCAAGGAGTAACGTTGTAATATTCTTGACAGGTTTATCTGTGTGCCCGGATATATGGAACTCACAAAACGGGCAGGATGATACGACAATATCTGCCCCGGTCTTTTTTATCTCCTCGCCCCTTCGTTTACCCAGTGCTGCTGCCTCATCGGGTACACCAGATTTTACGCCACCTCCTGAACCGCAGCATATGGGTGGCATCTCAACAAGATCAACAACCCGCCGGATTAGCTCGCGTGGCTGATCACGGATACCCTGACCCCTTAGCAGATGACAGGGATCATGGTAAGTTGCCCTGACAGGCAATCGCGCCGGAGGTTCGATCCCATATTGGGTGAGCAGCTCGTTGATGTCGATGACCCTGAACGGTGTCTTGTAATCATTCTTCAGCGTGGAGCCGCAACCGGCGCACATGGTCATGACAGTGTCGATACCCCGGGAATCGAACACCTCAATGTTCTTCCTCTTGATATCATCAAGGAATCCAATCTGGCCCGTCCTGATAAGCGGTGAACCGCAGCAGACCTGTTCTTTGGGAATGATGACCCGGATACCGTTGCGTCTCAGTACTTCGATTGCATCCAGCGCTGTTCTGGGCAGACGCATGTTATACATGCAACCAACGAAGAATCCGACCGTTGCCTTCACCGGGCCTGTTGGTTCGATCACTTCCGCATTCACGAGTTCCATGAAGGTCGGTTCGATCCAAGTTACGGAACGCCCCGTTTCCTTCACGAGCGCTGCCACTTCCTGGTGCCGTGGGAGCGTGAGCCCTTTTTTGTTGGCAAAGGACCGGAGTTTCTCTATTGCCTTGCCCGGAATTTCGATATTCTTAGGGCAGACCTTCCAGCAGGCCTGGCAGGTGGTGCAGGTAAAGAGGCCTTCCTGCACGGCAGCAGTGATGCGGTCATCGATGTTTCGCGGATCAAGCGCGAGGCGCATTTCCTGACGCATGGCCGCAGGTCCCAGAAACGTTGTGACATCCATTGCCGGGCAAACCGATACACAGGCAAGGCATTCAATACAATCTTTTAGCGGCTTGATTGCATCGATTGCAGTTTTTGTTAATCGAATCGGTTTTTCTGCAGGTTTTAAGGGAGTTATTGCAGCAAGTCCCGGAAGAAGATCGACGACGAGATCCTTTTTCACCGGTAAGTTGATGGGCTCGATGGTGATGCCATCCTGTGCCTCCTCCATGCAGGCGAGGACCGGGTCACCGTTTACCCTGACAGCACAACTGCCGCACTGGCCTGATGCACAGGAGTAACGGTACGAGAGCGTGGGATCGAGTTCATCGTGGATTGCATGGAGCACGTGCAGCACACGTGCACCTTCGTTCACATTCACCGTGTAGGTCTCGAAGTGCGACTCCTTATCCTTCACCGGGTCAAAACGGCGAACCCGGACAGTAAGAGTCTTCATGTACCCGCCTCCTTCTGTTCGATACCTTCGCGGAATAGTGAGATGTATGTATGGCCAAAAGGTGAGTGCTGTGCATCGTGTGCCTGTTTCACATCTATCCGGACATGCGCCCCCCGTGACTCCTTCCTGATCAGCGCACTCCGGCAGATAAGCGAAGCGGTCAGGCACATGTTTTTGACGATGTTGCATTCAACAAGGTTTCTGAGAGATTCAGCCCGGATATTTGCATGAGACAGGATTTTGATAGTCTCGAGGGTCGTATTAAGATCTGTTGTGTTCCGGAAGATCCCCGCACCCTGCCACATTGCCCGCTGGAGATGTGTTCGAACCTCAGCCGGATTCCTGCTTCCTGTAAGGAATGTATCAAGAAGATCCTGTTGCTGTATTACCTGCTCTTCATTCACTTTTTTTATCCGTTTTTCTGTTTTACCTGCAAATTCCCCCGCCCGTTTCCCAAAGACCTGTGTATCAGCAAGGGCATTTCCCCCAAGACGGTTTGCCCCGTGTACCCCCCCGGCGACTTCGCCGCAGGCAAATAACCCGGGAAGCGTTGTCCGGCATTCCGGTGTTATCCGAAGACCGCCCATAATATGGTGAGCTGTGGGAGCGACCTCCATAGGTTTTTCCCGGATGTCCACACCGAATTTCAGGAACTGTTCAAGCATGACCGGGAGCCGGGTCTCTATTTGCTCGCGGGGAAGATGGGTAACATCGAGATATACACCGCCGTTTTTTGTTCCCCGCCCGGCCTGTATTTCCGATGCGATCGCTCGTGCAACCACATCACGGGTTGAAAGATCCATCCGTTCGGGATCGTACTGTTTCATGAACCGTTCTCCGACATTATTAAGCAGGGTGCCCCCTTCACCTCGCACCGCTTCGGTCACGAGCCTCCCCCGTGCATCGTAGGGGAACACCGCCCCGGTCGGGTGAAACTGGATCATCTCCATATCGATCAATTCGGCACCGGCACGGTAGCCAATTGCAAAACCATCCCCTGTACCGCTCGATGAATTTGTGGAGATATCATACACTTTTGTCCCACCACCAGTTGCAAGGATTGTGCTATCCGCTTTCAGTAAGACGATAGTACCTTTCTCGTCCAGTGCCATTGCACCGATGACCGCTTCACCGGTTTTAAGCAGGTCGATAACAGTAAATTCCTGCAGTAAGGTAACATTCGATGAATCAAGCCACTCGACTAATGTGGTCATCATCTCATGGCCGGTCCGGTCACCAGCATAACAGGTTCGCGGGAACCGCTGACCGCCAAAGGGGCGCTGGGCGATTTCATCATTACTGGTGAAATCAAACACCGCTCCCCACTTTATGAGATCCCCCATCCGCAACGGAGCTTCCCTGACGAGAATATTTACCAGCTCAGGATCGTTGAGGTACGCACCACCTTTGAGTGTATCCTCGAAATGAATGCCGCATGAATCCTGTTCCCGGAGGACTGCATTGTAGCCTCCTTCCGCCATGGTCGTACACCCGCCTTTACCAACAATGGTCTTTGAAATGAGCACCGTGTCGCCATACTGTGATGCCTCTATGGCTGCTCTTACACCTGCGCCCCCGCTCCCGATTACCAGTACATGGCAATCTACAACCTCTCCTGCAAGCATCTTATTATTTTGTGGATCGTACAGTTACATAAATAAATGGCACAGCCAAAGTGAGAGCGAAATGAGATTATTAATGAAATTTGGCGGGACTTCAGTTGCTGATGCACAATGTATCAGACGAGTCGTGGATATATTGGAAAAACATCACAAAGCCGGGGACGAACTGGCAGTTGTCGTATCCGCACAGCGTGGTGTGACCGACCAGCTGATCGAAATTATAAGCAAACTTCCGACAGCGAAGGATGAAACCGCCATTGCACCACTTATTCAGGCACTGGGAAAAAGGCACATGACCACCCTCGAAGGGGCTGCACCCGATTATGTTGCTGAAACCGGCTCGGTCATCGAGGAACGGCTCATCAGTCTCCAGAACATTCTCTTAGCGGTTTATAATCTGCGGGAGCTCACTCCCCGCTCAAAGGACTACATCATCTCATTTGGTGAGCGGTTGCTTGCCCCAATCATTGGTGCAGCTCTCCGCCAGCGCGGCATCCCTTCAACTGTACTGGATGGCTGCGAAGCCGGCATCCTCACGACTCTTCAACATGGTGAATCCACCGCACTTCTTGAAAGTGATGATCGGATAAAAAAACGGATGGGCCCCTTACTCGAAAAAGAAATTCCAATCATTATGGGATTTATGGGGTGCGCCAGAAGCGGCATTGTGACAACCCTAGGCAGGAGCGGTTCGGATTACTCCGCATCGATTATTGGAGCAGGTATAGACGCGGATGAAATTTGGATCTGGACAGATGTAGACGGTATAATGACATGCGACCCAAGAGTAATCAACGATGCAAGGGTCATGCCTTCGCTGTCCTATAGTGAAGTGATGGAGCTCTCTTACTTCGGTGCAAAAGTAATGCACCCGCGTTCTATAGAACCTGCAATGCGGAAAAATATCCGTGTCCGGGTAAAAAATACCTTCAATCCCTCTCATCCAGGAACTGTAATTGTACGGAACGGGCAACAGGATAACCGGATTGTTAAAGCGCTGACCTATATCGACAAAGTCGCTGCAATAAATATCAATGGTGCCCAGATGATCGGGAGACCGGGAGTAGCAAAAGCAATTTTTTCCATACTTGCGGATCATGAAGTAAACGTGATGATGATATCACAGGGATCATCTGAAGCCAATATCTCGCTCATCGTTGATGAAGCGCATCTCAATACTGCTGTACATGCTCTTTCAGATCTGGTAAAGCAGGGGATCGTGCGTGAAGTTACTCACAATCATGAGGTGTGTGCAGTTGCCGTTGTCGGTGCCGGTATGGCTGGTGCACCGGGTACCGGGGGCAGGATCTTCACCGCGCTTGGAAAAAACCGCGTTAATGTGATGATGATATCGCAGGGATCATCTGAGGCCAATATCTCATTTGTGGTGAGTCAGCAGGATGGCGCCAGGGCGGTTCGCGTGCTCCACGACGAATTCAGGTTAGCGGAGGAGTCCGATGAGTAGCACCACGTACCGTGAGGCGGGAGTTGACATTGATCTTGAGGCAACAGCTATCAGGGCCCTGATAAAAAACCTGACCTACAAAAGGAAAGGCAGTTGCAGGATGGTTGGCAATGTTGGTCACTATGCCGGACTCATCGATTTCGGCGAGATGGTACTCGCACTGACCACGGATGGTGTAGGGACAAAAATGCTGGTCGCTGATCATATGCAGGACTGGAGCACGGTAGGTATAGACTGCATTGCGATGAACGTTAATGACCTCTATGTAATGAATGTGGAACCTGTCGCGTTCGTGGACTACATCGCTACAGACACGCTTTCAGTCGATAAGATGGCGCAGATTGGCATCGGGTTAAATGAAGGAGCCCGCCAGGCAAACATTGATATTGTTGGTGGCGAGACAGCATCGCTACGTGGTCTTGTCAAGGGTCTTGACCTTGCAGGCACCTGTCTTGGGATGCAGAAAAAGGACAAAATCATCACCGGCAATTCAATACAACCCGGTGATAAAATCATTGGGGTACCTTCAACCGGAGTCCACAGTAACGGGCTTTCACTTGCACGGACGGTTGTAGAAAAATATGCGGATTACAACGAAAGACTGAAGAACGGAAGGACACTTGGCGAAGAACTCCTCACCCCAACAAGGATCTACCATGAAAGCCTGCATGTGGCATCGGTGTGCACAGTGCACGGGATGTGCCATATCACAGGAGGGGGACTGCTCAACTTCAAGCGGCTCAGCCCGTATGGGTCCCTTATCGATACCCCAATTACACCCCCGGAAATCTTCTCATGGATCCAGAAGACGGGAGATATCTCTCAAATGGAGATGTACCGTACATTCAATATGGGTATGGGATATGCATACGTAGTACCAACCGGAAGTGTTGCAAGTGTGCAGAACATTGTCAAAGGGGCAAAAATCGTCGGTGAAATTACCGAGAAACCCGGGGCGTGGCTCCTGGATATTGAAATCACGTAAATTTTTTTTGTTATTGTTCGGGATCCACGAAATTAACGCTCTTTTGGGTTTTGTCTGCAATGATGGCACTGTTGCCACACCGATCTTCAAGGATGAGTGTTATGGGAACTGTCCCACTTTTCACGCCGGCAATTTTCTCCAGAAGTGTCTGTGCATTTTCCCGTTCCGTATCATCACCCCAGTGCAAAGCTCCTTTGAGAATTTGTTCGACACGATCAAGGACACCTTCAATATTTGACACAAAACCCTGGCATGCCGGACCAGGATCTATTCGCACACCCAGCTCCGGAATTTCAAGGCTTGCGCTCATACTCCGGACTACACGAATCGCGAGATCTTCTTCACGTTCAACCTTCAGCTCGTACCGGACAGGTTCGTTATCCCTGAGGAGCTGGGTATCGACATATTTGTATCCGCATGAACTGCAGATGGCAGAAATGATCAGAATATCGTCAAAATAAGGGATATTTTCTGTCTGGTAATTATATTCGATTTCAGTATTGCAACAAGGACAAGGACCCAAAACGCCAGTTCGCAACTTTATGCTCCACCTATCTTGTCGCGGGAAATTTTTACCGACATAGGAGTGAGCACGACATACCGCTGGTCACCAAGACCAATAATGTCCCCGTTGACATCCTTTGCCACTTCTTTTAAGTCTTTTAAAACCCGCTCATAGGATATCTTGTCCATTTTTAACCGGGAAATGTCGACAATCACAATGTTTCCGCTGTATACTTCATCCTTGACACGAGGGGTATCCTTGAGATCAGTGATGGTGGCAATCTTAACGAGCAGTGCAGGGGCAGAACTTCCATGCTCTTCATATGATGCAAGATCGAGCTCCATGTAATCATCGTCCGAATGTGCGGAACTCTTTCCAAGAAGGGTGTCAATGATTTTAACCATAAAAAAACTGTATGGTGAAACTTATTTAATAGTATCTATTTTGAAAGCACCTTTCAGGGTTTTTTACCATGAACCAGAGAAAAAGACTGGTTTTTCGTACAATCGATTCAGGCCCGTCAGAGTCAGATTTCTATATTCCATATCTCATCGCTGACGTGATGAAAATTTTTACACATCTTTCCTGAACGACTGGCACGCATATCCGGCGCGTCAAGCAGCGCTATTCCGATCGCAAGGGGTTTTCCATGCCGCTCATCAACGATCTGGACCGGTCCCTGGGCCTTTACGTCATCAGAAATTGACACGATACCCGGCCGCATGATATCAGCCCCGTTGACTACATATGGTATTGCGCCTGCATCCACCACCACCCTTCGTTCAGGAAAGGGGAATTTTATCGCACCTTTTAAGGTAGGAAATACCCAGTTACCAGTATCCATCAGGAGTGGTTTTTTGTTAACCATGAACAATGAAACATCCGCGTTGGTCTCAAGCACTTCAATCATATCCGTATAAAAAAATTTCGCGGAACTTCCGATCTGGTCAGAAAGCCGGGCTAAAAGATCCTGCGCCTGGCTTTTCCGGATAGTATGGCGTTTTTTTACGACAATTTTTTTCATCGTTACAATTCCTACATTCATATTTACCGCTTGAAAAAAATTTGCATCAGAAAATTACGGATATTTACCACATATGATGGACCGCCATGATATCCCGCAAAGATTAGAAAAATTATTGACAGATACGGATCTACGGTATGTTTAAGTAAGCAGCTCACACATATATATTACTCCAGAGCGATGGTAACA
>CAYWHL010000069.1:0-11591 GCA_964457995.1 uncultured Methanoregula sp.
ACTCACGATCGACGGGTCTCTCCGACATGCATCAGTGCTCCAACGGGTCATCATCAGACATCGATACATTCATGATTTACCCGATGCCCTCTCTTACTCATTTCAGAAAGGTTACTTCAGGAGACCCATGGTTCATCATCTGCAGCACAAGAACGCAAAGACCGCTGGAGCCCGTCGCCATTCCGGGCTAGGCCACAACCCCTCAGTCATGCGGGGACATAAATTTGTCCGTAGCTGACTGTATAGAATCGCGTTAAATTAACTTAATAGTTTTCCTTTTTATCGTTGTTTAGGAAAATTATCCATAATAGACCTAAAAACTCATGAAAACAGGCTTCCTAAGAACCGGTGCTCCTGTTGTGAAATGTCAATTTAAATTATTGGATAATAAGACTATAAAAAAATCCCCTGAATACGTGCGAACGGGTAAAGGCATATCATTAATCATATATTCTGTTCTCACTCCATATTTTAAGGATGGTCAAGGGCAGCTATGCAAGCGGAACATCAACATTTCCCCTGCTGGGAATGTCGATTGGGGAAATGCTGAACAACATTGCATCGAAATACCCGGATAACGAGGCAATTGTCTCGGTCCACCAGAATATTCGCTGGACTTACCGTGAATTCCTTGAACAGGTAAACCAGGTTGCACGTGGTCTGATGGGGCTTGGAGTGGAGAAAGGAGACCGTGTAGGTATCTGGGCCATGAATCATGCCGAATGGATTATTGTTCAGTTCGCGACTGCGAAGATTGGCGCAATAATGGTAAATATCAATCCTGCATATCGGACATATGAGCTTGAATATGCCCTCAAACAGTCTGAGGTGCAGACAATAATAATTCAGGGAAGGTTCAAGACATCAGATTACGTGGGGATGTTCTATAAAGCATGCCCTGATGCCTTTGAAGCGAAACCTGGCAGGATTTCATCTGATAAGTTCCCTTTCCTGAAAAATGCCATCTTCATGGGTGAAATCCCCTATAATGGAATGTTCACCTGGAACGCCCTGCTGAAAAAAGCAGAAAAAGTAACCAGTGATGAGCTCATCGAACGAGGGGAAGTGCTTACTTTTGATGATGCAATAAATATCCAGTACACGAGCGGTACGACCGGATTCCCAAAGGGTGTTGTACTTACTCATCATGGTGTCCTCAACAACGGTTATATCATCGGTGAGGGAATGGGATTTACAGAAAAAGACAGGCTCTGTATTCCCGTGCCTTTCTACCACTGCTTCGGTATGGTGCTTTCCAACCTCGCATGCGTGACGCACGGCTCGACAATGGTACTGCCTGCTCCAGTGTTCGATGCTGAAGCGGTTTTAAATACCGTCGAGAAAGAACGGTGCACAGCTCTTCACGGTGTTCCAACTATGTTCATAGCTGAGCTCGCGGATCCGAATTTTGAAAAATATAATCTGAAATCTCTGCGAACCGGCATTATGGCCGGATCACCCTGCCCGATTGAAGTGATGAAACAGGTCAATACAAAAATGAACATGAGCGAGATTGTAATAGTATACGGCCAGACTGAAACGTCACCGGGTATTACAATGACCACAACCAGAGACCCTGTTGAGCGACGGGTCTCGACGGTAGGGCGTGCCTTCCCGCACACTGAGCTTAAGATTATTGATCCCAAGACCGGCAAGATTGTACCTTTAGGAGAGATCGGGGAAATCTGTGCACGTGGTTATTGCGTCATGAAATGCTACTACAATAACCCTTCTGCAACCCATGCAACTCTTGATACAAACCGTTGGAACCACACGGGAGACCTGGGGACTATGGACGAGGAAGGCTACTTCAGGATTGTCGGCCGTCTCAAGGATATGGTTATCCGTGGTGGCGAGAACATCTACCCGCGTGAGATTGAGGAATTCCTGCACCACCACGAGAAAATTGCTGACGTTTATGTCGTCGGAGTACCTGATAAAAAATACGGAGAGGAACTCTGTGCATGGGTGAAAATAAAGGATGGACAAATGCTTACTGAACAGGAGGTGAAGGATTTCTGCAAGGGCAAAATTGCTGTCTACAAGATACCACAATATGTCATGTTTATCAACGATTTCCCGATGGGTGTTACGGGGAAGATACAGAAATTCAGAATGAGAGAAGACTCTATCAAAATGCTCGGACTTGAAGCCGCAGAGAAGATTGAAACGGCATGATGGTCTGGTGAAAAATATCAAGGTTTGGAAGTATTTTTGGAATGCAATCTGACAGGGAACAGAGCCAAAATCTACTCCAAACCACACGGTGTTAATGAAAAAGTCTGTTTTACAGGAGAGCATTATGAAAAAAGACAATCCCCGGTATTTCATTGACGCTCTGCTGGCTTGGCACTACGGGAATGTGGTATATTATTCATCTTTGGGATTGCTATTGTTCATCTCTCTGTTTGGCCTCATTATCAGGCAAGATATCCTCCGTGCCGAGTGGGGGTTCATAGCACTTGCTATAGCCCTGCTTCCCGCTCTGGCTGAATATTTAACAACTGTAATTTTTCCCTGGGCTATGATATTTTTAATTACCCTTTCACTCATTCTTCATATAGCAGGGCATTTTCGGATTTTATTTCACTTTCTATCCACTTTATGATAAGATCGGCCATTTGATCTCATCGATGGCGATCGCGTTTATTTTTTTTGTCATGATCATGATACTGGGAGGTATGACCGGGAAAAATATCAGCCGCACTATGGTAGTCATTGGTATCTTTGTACCGGTTATGCTGTTTTCACTGGCATGGGAGTACGCGGAACTGAACATCGATATCCTGGCCGGGTCAACCTATTATGTTGATGCCAATGATTCATTTTCTGATATGGTCTTCAATATCATTGGTGCCAGCTATTTTGTGCTTAATATTCACGCGTACATGAAAAACGAGTCTCTGAATAGTCTGTATCGTAGGTTTATCCGCTGGAAAAACTAAATAACTGCACCAATCAGCGGTTCCTGAAAATGGAACGAAATACAACCATTATTTTTGTAATAGCCAAAAAAGGAGCGATTGGAAGCGGGTTTCTATTCCATAGCGGGGAAATCCATTCCGTTTTCTCCAAAAAGATACTTGCCCCCAAGGCAAACAGGAGGAAAAGGATCCCTATACTCAGCACCTCTCCATTCGCAATCCCCAAAAAGTCCCTCGAATACGATGAAAAGAATCCGATTCCGACTTCCTGCGAAGATACCGGCCAGAAGACTGCTGAAGACGGGTTGTACACGAGCGCGTCTTCAATGAGGTGGGCACCAAACCCGACTCCGGCGAAGAGTGCCATGTTCCGGAAATCCAGATGATATAAATAGCTCATCAATCCCGCGACTACGATTGCATACACGGCGAGTATTCCGATGCTGTGGAAATACCGGAAATGAAATGCCATACTTGGAATGATCCCGTTGGTAAAGACCGGTGGACTCTGGATCAGGGAAAAAATGCCATCTATATCCGGTATACAGCCGCTCACGACGATAACTGCAGTGCACCACCCTGCATGTTTCTGGTCTATGAACAGGGTAACAATAATAGCAAGAGCAAGATTGAAAAAGATATGCTCTATGTACATTAGATCGTATAGGTAAAATCATTTTAATTAGTTTCTGGTACTACAAAAGAAATTGGAATCGGGTATTTCACTTACTTTGGTTAGGGGAAAAATTCCGCATCCCCTTTGTATTTTTACGATTATCCAAGATCCCAAAGACAATTTGATAAACAAGAAAAAATCAAATTTGAAAGAATGTGTTATCAACAGTAAACATGCAACAATTAAACCGGTAAACCATGTGAGGAGGTTACCTGATGAGAACCATCGGAAAATTATTCTGCATTTTGTTGATTCTTTGTGCATATTTGATTGCACCGGTATCAGCGGGAACAAAATACATGGAGGGAAGCCCGCAGATATCAGCGTACATTTCCGGAACCAATGAATTCGGCCCGGGAAACGATGTTCAGCTCACTATTGTTATCGAAAATACCGGTCTCAATGAATTTAAACTTGTCCAATCCGGAATTGTGGACAGGGAGGATCTCCCGAACACAGCAAAGTTTCTGACGGTAGATCCCCATACCGGAAATGCACCTGTCATTTTCAAATCTGATCCGCAGATGCTGGGAGATCTGCCGGGAGGCGACAACATAAAAGCAACTTTTTTGATGAAAATTAATTCCGATGCTGCTTCAGGCAGTTATATGCTTCCGCTGACAATTAATTACACCTATTTATATCAGGCAGAACAATTCAATTTTGATTCCATCCAGTACTCCTACAAACAAGTAAATGAGACTCTTGAAATTCCCATAAAAATAAAATCCGATGTATTGATTGATGTGCAATCAGTAACACCAGAGCATCTGTATGTAGGAACTGAGGGATATCTCATTATGAAAATAAAAAATACCGGTTCTGAAGATGGCACAAAAGCAATCGTTAAAATTCTTCGTAACAGCAACAGTCCGATAGTACCCACTGACAGTAGCGTTTATATCGGAGATTTTCTTTCAGGGAGTATAGTTGAGTGCAGATATAAGGTTTCTGTATCAAAGGATGCAGTGCCCCAGGTGTATCCTGTGAATGTTGAAGTAGTATATAAAAACAAGGAAGGAGATTTTATCACGTCGAGAAACGATACTGTGGGGGTAGCCGTAGGAGAGAAAGTGGTTTTTGAGATTATTTCACATCCTGAAGAAATAAATCCTGGAAATAAAAAAATCATTAATGTGGAGTACAAAAATGCCGGAAAAACCACTATCTACAGCACACAGGCAAGAATCAGTACCGTAGATCCTTTCACGAGCAACGATGATATTGCTTTTCTCGGGGATCTTAGACCTGGTGAATCTGCAATTGCATCATACGAAGTAATTGTTGATCGTTCGGCCACGATTAAGGAGTATGGACTTGATTCTGAGATAAGGTACCGGGATGCGCTGGATAACACCTACATTTCTGACACGATGAAAGTAAAAATAACCGTGAGTTCACCAGTTGGTATTTCTGCTGTTCTCTCAAATCCAATCTACCTCTCAATTATTGTCGTTGGAATTATTGGTATTGCATATCTGGTCTATCATTACCGGAAAAATAATATTTAATTAATAGAGTTTTTTTTCTCTGAAAAGAGTGACCCGGAAAACAAGAAACTTTTAAATACCGGATTGCATAATTCTTTTTATACAAATTAAATTGATTTAAAGCAAGTAAATTTTCACAGGTGAAAGAATGCACATTATGGAAGGTTTCTTACCATGGCAGTGGTGTCTGGTCTGGTGGATCGTAGCTCTACCCTGCCTCATGCTCGGAATATACCAGCTGAAAAAAGTACTGGATGTTGATCGTGAAGCACTTCCCCTGCTTGGAGTGACAGGTGGATTTATCTTCATCCTCTCGTCCTTAAAACTCCCGTCAGTCACGGGAAGTTGTTCGCATCCTACCGGCACCGGGCTCTCGACAATATCCTTCGGGCCATGGATCACAGCAGTTGTCTGTGCGATTGTTCTCCTGTTCCAGAGCCTGTTCCTTGCCCACGGAGGACTTTCCGTTCTTGGAGCCAATATTGTCTCTATGGGGATAGTTGGACCATTGGTGGGGTATGGGGTATACCGGTTACTCCGGGACACTTCGCTGAATATGTATATGACCGTCTTTCTGGTTACTGCTCTTGCGGATATGTTCACGTATGTAACAACCTCGCTTGAACTGGCACTGGCATATCCGGCGGAAACCGGGGGAATTGTCAGTTCATTCATCCTGTTTATGGGTATATTTGCCATTACGCAGGTACCACTAGCCATTGTCGAAGGCATTGTCCTTGCACTTGTGTTCAAATATATCGTTTCGCTCAAGCCGGATATCCTGATCCGGCTTGGCGTTTTTTCTGAGGAGAAGATCAAGACCGCACGGAGTGAGATCTGATGGCGTACAAGTATACACTTGAAATTCTGGCAGTGATTGCTATCGGCGTATTCTGTGCATTATTCCTGTACACGAGTTCAACCATGAGCGGTGCGGAATTTGCCGGTTCTGATAATGTCGGTTCCGGGCTTATCGCGGAACTTTCCGGTATCCCGGAGGAAAATTTCCAGCCTTTGATTCCCCAGTGGGAACCCCCAAGCGGGGAGATTGAGTCATGTCTTTTTACGCTCCAGGCGGCTGTCGGGGGTATACTGGTGGGTGGAGTATTTGGGTTCTGGATGGGCTCAAAAAAGAAAGCATAATCGGTATAAAAGGAGAAGAATACTCGTATGTTTGAGGAACTTCTGGAAGATATTGCCCAGAAGAACGGTCTCCGTGAGGTTAACACATACCTTAAAATTACGGCGGGTTTTGGATCTATCTTCCTTTGCCTCCTCTCATCGAGTTTCATACCTCCCCTTATTATTGCACTTGCTCTAAGCGGTGCCATTCTGTTCCTGGCGCGGGTAGATGCTAAAACCTATGCGGAACTTTTTATTGTGCCAATCTGGTTTGCGGTTATGAGTGTTGCCGGCATTATCCTCATCTCCGGCGGACAGGATATATTCTGGAAATGGGATGTTCTGCCACAATTCTCGTTGTCTGTTACACGGCAAAGCCTGAACCAGGGTATTTTTGTATTCTGCCGGGTTATTGGAGGTATGTCAGCATTGTGCTTTATTGCCCTCACCACACCCATGACAGATATTTTTATTGTCTTTCGAAAATTCCGGGTTCCGGAGATTGTGATCGATCTCATGATGATTATCTATCGCACCATTTTCATCCTGATGGATCAGGTCGTACAGATCTATAATGCACAGGTAATGCGCCTTGGGTATTCAACAGTAAAAGAATCAATCCATTCATGTGCATCCCTGTGCGGGGCTGCCTTTATCGCCAGCTGGAATGCCGGTGAAGACCTGATAATGGCTATGGACGCACGCTGTTATAGCGGAAAATTTGCATTACTTGGAGAGAATCGTCCGGTTGAACTAAAACCACTTATTGCCTTAGCGATATTTCTCTCCTTCGTGACTGCAATAGTGATCCTTTCGGGAAATAGTACGATAATTTAGGTTGAAACCGATGAGCAGCATCATACTTGAAGCACGGGATATCCGCTATCGTTACCCGCGAGGTATGGAGGCAATCAGCGGCATCAGTTTTCATATCAGGAAGAAGGAAAAAATCGCTCTTGTCGGACCTAACGGTGCCGGCAAATCCACCCTTCTTACAATGTTCAATGGTATGATTCGACCGGACTCGGGAATCATGCTTTTTGATAATAATCCCGTCCGGTACGATACAGCATCACTGAGGATGTTGCGTAAACGGGTTGGTTTTGTACTCCAGAATCCTGATCGTCAGATTATCGCACCGACTGTATATCAGGACGTGGCATTCGGTCCTGCTAATCTCGGATATAGTGAAAACGAAATAAAAAATGCAGTTGAGCTGGCACTATGCCAGGTAGGGCTCGAGGGTTTCGACCGCCGCCCGCCACATCAGCTTTCTGGTGGTGAGAAGAGAAGGGTAGCAATCGCTGGTGTACTCGCGATGGATCCGGATGTGCTGGTCTTGGATGAACCGACAAGCGGTCTTGACCCTTCTGGATCTGAAGATATCATGGAACTTCTCGATGAGCTGAATCATAATGGTAAGACCGTGATTATCTCTACCCATGATGTCGAACTGGCGTACCCGTGGGCAGACCGGGCCATCCTGATGATTGGCGGAAAAATCATTCGGGAAGACGTTCCGGAAGTTGCTTTCGGGAACCCTGAATTCGTACGCATGGCTCACCTTTCCCTGCCAACCCTGCTTGAACTTCATCTTGAATTGCAAAGTCGCGGTTTTGCCATACCCGGGAAAAAACCCCGGACGGTTCTTGATATGATGCACAGCATCGAAACCCTGTTTGAGAAAGAACACAATCCCGTCATTCCAGGTACAATCATGGTCTGCAACGTCGACTTGAACAATAAGGGATTATTGTCAACATTCCTTTCTGAAAACCATGGCCTGTCGGTTGGAGCAATGGGCAGTCGTGCAAAGCAGCGTGCTGAAATTGAGCGGATCCGGCTGGATTTTACATACGGGGTTATTGACAAATGCATTCTCAAGGCACTGCTGGGTAATAATTCCCTGATCCTGACAACCGGGAGCATGGTCGATCGTGTCTTTAAACGGGTAGGGGCTTATGGCCTAGAAAGTGGAATCCATATTGCAGTAACCCTGCTTGATGAAGATAAGAAGGTACCAGAAAAACCATGAGGCTGCCATGATTCCAGTTCCCTGCATATGCATCGCCGGCACCCACAGCGGTTGCGGGAAAACAACAGTGGCAAACGGTATAATGGCCGCACTAACATGCCGGGGCTTGAATGTCCAGCCATTTAAAGTTGGTCCCGATTTTATCGACCCTTCTCATCATACCCGTATCTGTGGACGGCCATCCCGGAATCTTGATCCATTCATGATGGGAGAGGAAGGGGTTATCCAGACTTTTGAACAGGCAACGAAAGGTGCAGATATCGCAGTTATTGAAGGTGTCATGGGCATATATGACGGTATTGATGGAACAGATTTCGCAAGCACTGCCCATGTGGCACGCCTCCTGAATTCTCCGGTTATTCTTGTAGTCGATGTAAAAGGGATGTCACGAAGTACTAATGCACTCATCCGGGGTTACATAGACTATGATACCTCGATATTAATTGCTGGAGTAATCCTGAATCGTGTGGGCAGTATCCGACACCAACAGATGATTGAATGTTCTCTTACTTCCCAATCTTTCGGCTGGATTCCAAAACGGGAAGACATTGCCATCGAAAGCCGTCATCTTGGTCTCATGATGGCACATGAAACCGGACTAATAGCAGGGTTGGGACAGGTAATCGAGGACTATTGTGAACTGGACACAATTGTTGCATGTGCAAACAGAGCTCGCAGGGTGACTCCGCAAAAAAAGAATTCCTTACCTGGACATCGGAGGCGTGTTCGTGCTACAATAGGAGTGGCGCTGGATGCTGCATTCTGTTTTTATTATCAGGATAATCTGGATCGTCTGCGTGCCCTTGGTGCAGACCTCCTTTTTTTTAGTCCCCTTCATGATCCGATACCTGATGTTGATGCCCTCTATATAGGAGGTGGATATCCTGAGCTTCACCTTCCTTCACTGGAATCTTCAAAATGTACCAGGGAATTGAAATCCGTGGTTGATACAGGGATGCCAGTGTATGCTGAGTGCGGGGGGCTTATGTACCTCACTCGTGAAATTGCTACTGATAGAACGTATAAATTATGTGGTATTCTCCCTGCAGACGTGGAGATGACAAATAAAATCCAGGCGCTTGGTTATGTTAAAGGAGAAAGTATAGGAAATATATCCTTTCTTCCTCCGTCGCAGTTCATAACAGGTCACGAATTTCATTATTCCTGCATGCATACGGATCGCGATGCGCAATTCGCATTCAGATTGACACGAGGTAAAGGCATTGACTCCGGAAAGGATGGACTTTCATCCGTAAATGCACTTGGCACCTATACCCATGCATATTTTACGGATTCTTTTGCCAGGATATTTGTCGATGCAGCATATCGTTTTTCAAATGATTAAAAAGGATTTTAAAAATTCGATCAATAAATATCAATTTTTCACACAAGGCATAAAATTGTAGGAATGCGAATCTATCTTCAACAGGATACAGGATGAGAGTATATGCGTAGCGATGATGTAAAATCCGGATACCAGCGGGCGCCAAACCGATCGCTCCTGCGTTCGCTTGGAGTGACCGATAGAGAGATGGGGCTTCCGTTTATTGGAATTGCCAACGCTTATAATACCATTGTTCCGGGGCATGTTCACCTGCGCCAGCTTGCAGAGAAGGTGCATGAGGGTATCGCTGCGGGAGGAGGCGTTCCATTCGAATTTGGGGTGATTGGTATCTGCGATGGTATTGCAATGGGACATGAGGGAATGCGGTATTCCCTGCCCTCGCGGGAAAATATCGCGGATTCCGTTGAACTTATGATACAGGCGCACCGGTTCGATGGATTAGTCTGCATTGGTACTTGTGATAAAATTGTTCCTGGCATGCTAATGGCAGCTGCACGGTGCAACGTTCCCTCTGTTATCCTTACCGGCGGTCCGATGCTCTCGGGTTATCAGGAAGGAAAAGACCTGTCGCTCATAGATATTTTTGAGGGGGTAGGAAAAGTCGCGGCAGGTACAATGACCGAATCGCAATTATGCGAACTGGAGTGCTGTGCAATGCCAGGTTGCGGGAGCTGCCAGGGCCTCTACACGGCTAACACTATGGCATGCATGACAGAAGCGATGGGAATGTCACTTCCGGGTTGTGCTGCTATTCCGGCAGTTGACGCAGGGAAACTGCGAATTGCACGGGAAACGGGAGAAGCCATCATACCACTTGTCGAAAAACAAATCAAACCCAGGGACATCATTACAAAAAAGAGCCTCATGAATGCAATCCGGGTTGATATGGCGCTGGGAGGATCGACTAATACTGTACTTCACCTGATGGCGATTGCTGTTGAGACAGAGGTTCAGCTCTCGCTTGAGGATTTCAATACGGTCTCGGATGCCATTCCCCATATCTGCCATATGCAGCCATCCGGTCCGCATTCCATGCAGACACTATACCGGGCCGGGGGTATTCCAGCTGTTCTTAAACGACTGGAAAAGTATCTCGATGACTGCCCTACTGTATCGGGTAAAAAAATCCTGCAGATAGCGAACAGTGCAACAGTCAGAAATGAGATTGTTATCCGATCCGACCATGATCCAATAAGTCCTGCCGGAGGGTTGAAGATTCTTTTTGGTACTCTGGCCCCGGATGGTGCGGTTGTGAAATGTGCTGCAGTTCCAAAAGATATGTGGAAGCATAAGGGACCGGCACGGGTTTTTGATGGAGAGCAACCGGCAATGAAAGCGATCCTCGCCCGTGAGATTAATGAGGGAGATGTAATTGTCATACGGTATGAAGGCCCACGTGGTTCTCCGGGTATGCCTGAAATGCTCTCACCCACATCTGCCCTCATGGGATTTGGATACACGAACGTGGTTCTTATCACGGATGGCAGGTTTTCCGGGGGAACACGTGGTCCCTGCATTGGCCATGTAGCGCCGGAGGCAGAGATAGGCGGGCCGATCGCACTCGTTGAGGAAAGGGACCTGATCGAAATTGATCTTTTCCGGAAAAAAATTGATATTTTAGTCGGGGCAAAGGTTCTGGAGCGGCGGAAAAAACAATGGACACCGGTAAAAAAATTACTTGCTGGTGTGCTTGCACGGTATGCACAGACTGTAGAACAGGCAAATCTCGGTGCGGTGCAGAGATAGGCACATTTTCTTTTTTTGTCGTTAGATGGTTTTCCCTTTCCCGCATTTTTATTGTCATGTGCGGGAGAATAATCCGGAGCCTCAAAGAGAGACAGGATCGATATCCTCCCCGGACCCTGTGACACAGGTAGCGGCAATTTTATTTAAAAAAAGCATTCGATTGAGATTATTACGGATTATCCCCTGTTTATGATTCAACCCACATTCCGCAGTAAGCAATTTAAAAATAATATTTTTCATAGGGACCTCCAAG
>CAYWHL010000070.1:0-11567 GCA_964457995.1 uncultured Methanoregula sp.
CGATGCTGCGGGCGGGTATCCGGTTCCGCATGAGGGCCCGGCAGGAAGTCATCCCTGTTGAGCTGAAAGAAGACGGGGCTCACCTGCTCTGCGATCTCGGGGCGGGAATGGCTGACCTCCCCAAAGACACAATGGTCGTCGATCACCATCTCCCGAAATTTGAGGGGGTGTTCCACGCAAACCCGAGACTGGCAGGAATTGACGGCGACCGCGAACTGTCCGCTGCGGGGATGGCGTATATTGTCGCCCAGAAGATGGGGGACAACCGTGATCTTGCAGGACTCGTAATACCCGGCATCATCAGTGACGGCCAGGAGATAACCGGCAAAAATCTCGAGATATTCAATGATGGAGTTGCAGAGGGCATCATCATTCCGGACCGCGGGATTACCCTCCCGGGCAGGGACATGGCTGAACGGTGGTACATGGCCACCAGCCCGTACCTCGACGGGATTAGCGGTGCAGAACAGCTCATCTCCGATATCCTCGGCCAGGCACGTGACCAGGCAAAAGGTGAGAACACGATCCGTCTTGACACCCTGCTCTCGCGGGTAGTACTTGAAGCTGCCCCGAACACGACACTTGCCGGCCTTCATGCGATCTACGGGGATACCTGCCATCTCCAGCGCGAGGTGATTGATGACGCCCATACTCTCGCTGCGGTGCTTGATGCCTGCGGGAAGACAGGTCATGGCGATATCGGGGCAGCACTCTGCCTGCGATCCTCTCATTACCTGGATCGGGCGTGGGAGATTGCCCGGCAGCACCGCACGAACCTGATCGGGGCGATCAGGAATATAGAACCCCTGAAAGGTTCCGCTATCGTTTACAAAGTGCAGGATGTCACCCTGACAAGTGATGTCGCAGATATCCTTACCCGGGACCTTCTGAATATGTGGCCGGTGCTCGTGTATGCCGAGGCGGGAGACTCCTGCAAAATCTCGGCACGCTGTCCTGCAGGAATTCCAACAGAACTTGGACCACTGGTCAGCAACCTTTCAGCTGAATGCGGCGGCAACGGTGGCGGACACGTCCGCAGGGCCGGGGCAACCATTCCCTGCGGGAAAATGGGGATGTTCACCAAGGGCTGGCAGGAGGCGTTTGCCGCATGATGCAGATCCATGGCAGGGTCACGACAATCCATGGGAATGCGGATTGTGTTGCCCGGGCATTAACGCCGGACAACCTCACCAGCATGACCACAACTGCTGAGGGGGATCACGTGACAACGGTCTTTAACGGCACGCAGCTCCGGTCAGTAATCGCTTCGATGGACGACTATCTCATGAACCTGGTAATTGCTGACGACGCATGTTCGTCTTTTTCGCAACTACCTGCAGATAACTCAGATAACAGTTACCGTACATCCCGGGACATCCGCCCAGGGAAAAAGACGGTTGTACAAAAAAGAGACACTAACGAGGAATTCCTCCAGGTGATACCATGGCAAAGAAAAAACAGGTTGGAAGAAGAGTAGAAGGCTGGAAAGCCAAAAGCTGGTTCAAGGTGCATGTCCCCGACAACCTCGGCAAGGCATACATCGGTGACACCATAGCAAACAGTGCTGAGAGCGTAGTTGGCAGGATCATGCAGGCAACGCTTGGTGAGATCACCAACGATTACGCAAAACAGCATATCAAGATGAGCTTTAAGATCGCGACAGTAAGCGGTGATGCGGCATACACCGAATTTGTCGGCCACGAAGTAACCCGGGACTACCTCCGCTCGCTTGTCAAGCGCCGGAGCACCCGCGTGGACTCCCATGTATCGCTCCTGACAAAAGACGGGAAGAAAGTGCGGCTCACTGTCAGCTGCTACACGTTTGCCCGTGCAAACGTTATGCAGGAGCACGCAATCAGAAAAGTCATCACCGATACGATCGCTGCGCAGGCAGCGGCATGGGACCTGACCACCCTCCTCAACGGTATTGTGTCAGGAGAGATCTCCCGGGATCTCTTCAAAGCGGTAAAGACCATTTACCCGACCCGCAGGGTCGAGATCATCAAATCCAAGGTCGAGCCGGTCGCAGCGAGGATATCAACCGTATAATAAAATAAAGATTTTCTCATTTTCTTTTTTTATGCAAAAAACCCGAAAGAATCGACCGGGTGAAATTTTTCAGGGGGTATTCCGGTTGTAGCAGGAGGGATGTCAATCTCCTCCAGTACCGGGTCCCTGCGCAATTACTGGCGGATGACAGGGACATCCTGCACGTTAAAAGATTTGAGTGCTGTTGCCTGGTTTTTCATCATCCTACTAAGAAACATAATTAGTCCCGAAGTCCAACCAATCCATACGAATGACCGCAACGAAGATCCTCTTTGTCGTTCTCGACGGTATCTCCGATCGTCCCTGCCCCGCGCTCGGAGGAATCACCCCTCTTGCCGCGGCAAAAAAACCTGTTCTTGACCGGCTCGCCAGGGAAGGGATCTGTGGGATTATGGATACAATTGCCGCAGGAGTCCGCCCGGGTTCAGATACTGCACACCTTGCCCTGCTGGGGTACAACCCGTATACGTATTATACCGGGAGAGGTCCTCTCGAATGTGAGGGAACGGGAATCCACATGGAGCCGGGGATGATCGGGTTCCGGTGTAACTATGCAACCATTTCACGGGACGGGATCATTACCGATCGCCGTGCAGGAAGGATCCATGATACCACTGCCCTGAGCATGGCCATCCAGGAAGGCGTGGATCTCAAAAACTTTGGCGTTGAGTTTACATTCCGTTCCGGTGCGGGTCACCGTGCATCACTGGCACTCAAAGGTGAGGGGATCGGGTACTGCGTCTCTTCCAATGACCCCAAAAAAGACGGTGTAGCCCCGCTGAATGTGAAACCGGTCAAACAGACTACCATTGATCAAAAGACTGCAGCGGTCTGTAACGAGTTTATCCGGCAGTCCGGCAGGATCCTCTTTGGTCACACTATCAACAGGGAGCGCCTGAAAAATGGATTTCCCCCGGCAAACATCGTCCTGATGCGGGGAGCCGGGGAAATGGGGCACTTTGAGCCATTCTCAAAAAAATACGGGCTCTCGGGAAGTGTCATTTCGGCTGCAAGCCTGGTTAACGGCATCGGCAACGCAGTCGGACTTTCCCGTGTTCCCGTGCAGGGAATCACCGGCTCACAGGACAGCAATATCCCCGGAAAGATTGCTGCGGCGATACACGAATTGAACACACGGGATTTTGTACTGGTCAACATCAAGGGTGGAGACGAGTCCGGGCATGACGGGCTTGCAGAGCAGAAGCGCGATTTTATTACAAAAACCGATGCCGCCCTTGCCCCACTCCTCGATATACCTGACTGCGTAATCGTCGTCTGTGCCGATCATTCTACACCGTGTACCATCAGGGATCACAGTGCTGATCCGGTTCCTGTACTGATTCACGGGGACGGGGTTCGTGTCGACGATGTGGAAAGGTTTGATGAATATGCCTGTGCAAAAGGCGGACTCAACCGGATTTGTGGTGCAGCACTCCTTCCCACGGCGCTCGACCTGATAAACAAGGCACATAAGTTCGGGGCATAATGAAAACTCCTGGTGACAGATGAAAGAGAGAACCGTAAAAAACTGGCATAAACACTGCCTGCTCCCTGATGGGACTGAACTTCAGGAACACAGTATCAAGACCGACCGGAACATTGTTGTCGGTGAATTCTGCCAGATCGATTACGGGCTGCGGGGAGCCAACGTATACGTGGGAGAATCCTCAAAGATCCGCGAATATGTCTGGGCACAGGGGGATGTAAGGATTGGCAACTGGTGTGAGATCGGGAGCGATGTGATCGTCCAACAGGATGCCTATATTGGTGAAGGTGTAAAAATCGCCGGCAAACTGGTCGTTTCCGGGGCTCTGGACATCGGAGAAAAAGTCGAGATCGAAAAGGGTTTTGAAGCAAAGGGCGACGTGGAAATAAGAAACCCGATGCCGGTGTTCATGTTCATCATCATCTACTTAATGACCCTTCTGGGGATAGAAAACGAAAAGGAGCTGGACCGGATCCTTGACGACCTTTTTTCAGAGGATGAGGAAAAGATGGAGATCCCGCTTATGATTCCCGCACGTTCGAAACTGAACCTCAAAGTCTTTTCCGTCCCGTCAACCATGAAAATCGGGAAAGGGTGCCGTCTCCACGGCAATATCCGGGCAGGTTCCATTGAAGTCCAGCAGAACACCGTTATCTTCGGGAGTCTCCGGGCAAAAAACCGCATAACTGTTGTTGATGGTGTCACGGTTCACGGAAACGTGGAGAGCAGCAGTACGGTATATGTGCGGAAGGGGGCCCATATCCTGGGGGATGTGATTTCAAAATCCATTGTGCTTCATGAGGATGCAAAGATTGACGGGACTATAGAAGCCCCTCATGGCATGCGTATAGAGCGGGGTTCATGAGAACCGCAGATATCCTCGGGGTTGATACAGTCAGGTTCATCGAACCGGACTTTGCCGCACTGACAAATGGCAGATTCAACACCGTGCTTGCCGCGACAAAAAGTGATGAGGGGCGCCTCCTCCTTGATGAGCATGAAGATCCCATTGCACTCGCATTCCATGGATCTGATGGCTGGATTGCTGCTTCATTCCTGTGCAGGAACCCTTCCGTTGCGCTCATCGAACTCTTCGAGAGCGTGAATGGCGAGATATTCCAGGAGGACCGGGTAGTCTGGGCAGGGGCAGTTCGCGAGTACTTCAGCAATTGTCTGGTTGCGAAGGTTCCTCCTTCGATTGACGATCTTAATCCCAAGCGGCATGGAATCTTAAAAAATCTCATCTGCGGCGTGTGGGGAAAAAGTCAGGGCGAAACCTGCATCGACTGCTGCTGTGGGTCTGGTGTTGGTTCAGCCGTTCTGCGTGACCTTGGATTTTCACCCCTTTCGTATGACAATGATGAATCCCTTCTTTCCAGGGGTCTTATGGAAAAGCGACTGCTCCCAAAAGAGACGATGTGGATCGATGCAACCATTGCGTCCAGGTACATTGAACCCGTACCAAAAGGTGTCGCTATCATGGCCGGGGAATTCAACAGTTTCAACCAGGACATGTGGGAACGGATCGTTGGGGAATTGTGCTCAATTACCCATGAAACACTGATAACGGTTGGAACTGAGAAGGAGGCGATGCTTGTTTGTGAATGGGGGACGGCAATGGACAGGTCAGTCAATGTGAAGGAGAATCCAGCTGATCCCATTTACGATCTCTGGGTCTGCCTCGTGTTGCCGCAATGACGGTACACCCTTCATTTTTCATCCCTGAAGATCGAACTCTGCTGATTCTTTTGAAAGGAAATAGCCAAGAATGGTCCGGATGACGACAACCACTGCGAGATTGATCAACTCCTCCTGGGTCGGGGTGATGGTCGTTGACAGGATATCGGCAGCAATCAGAAATTCAAGGCCGAAGACGATCTTGTCAGTAAGTTCACGCCTTATCTGGTTGTAAGTATAGTTTCCTTTCTTTATTTCCAGAATAATGACTTTGATGATAGCTTTCATTCCGCCGTAAATAATGAGGGCGGATCCGGCAATTCCCAGTACCAGTGCAAAAAAGGAGAGGATAGTAAAAAATCCCGGCAATTCCATACAGTGACAGGTTCAGGATACCTGATGAAATTTTTGGTACGGATAATGCAGGTCCTATGAATTTTTTCGTAGTCCTGGCAAGTTCAAAATATATGCGCAACTACTCTGGGATCAACGGTTGAGAGAGAGCCCAGACTGATGCAGTATTTTTTAAAAGGGGGATCTCTCCCCGCCATAAAAAATGGAAATGAAATGATCAGACCATCTTTGTTCCCCAGAGCGTGCTCTCGTAGCGCTGGGCTTTTTCTGATCCCTTGGTGCAGAAGAATTTATGTTTGAGCCCCATCTCCATGGCGACCGGGCAGGTCGGGCAGATGCACCCCTTCTCATCGGAGATACACATGAAACTCTTGCCGGCATTGCAAAAAAGCAACTCTTTTGCATTCTTTGCGCAGTTGGTGTAGGTCGGGCACTTCGGACAGGTGCACATCTCCTTTTTCATCTCAATAGCTTTCATCATCTCTGCCGGGGGCATCTTTGCCATCATCTGGGCCGTCTCTTCGAACTTGTCCATAGTGGTTTTCACCGGGCAGAAATATTGTATACAAATATATATAGTTTGGTTTATGGACAATCTGATTTTTTTCCCTTCCGTAAAACAATAGATCCCTGACCCTGCATACATCAATCCACGCTCTTTTTTTAAATAAGAGGTGATATCGTCCAAGGGCTGCACTATTTTCTGACACAATACATATAAGCCCCAATCTCCGATGAAAGGTGAAGAGGGTATTGATGAAAGAATATGATTATATTACAATCGGTACGGGTTCGGCTATGGCTATTGTCACTGCAATCCGTCAGCATCATCCGAACGCGAGAATTGCCGTAATCGACAAGGACGACCCCGGCGGGATCTGTCTCACCCGTGGGTGCATCCCCTCAAAACTTCTCCTTTACCCGGCGGAAGTCGTCAGGAGTGTAGAAAGATCCGGAGAGTTCGGAATTGAGAGCACGATAACAAAAATTGATTTCCCTGCTGTCATGCAACGGATGAGAACTATCATCAAAAACGATATTGACGGGATCCGGGCAGGGCTATCGAAGACTCCGCACCTTGATTACTATCCTGCCGTTGGTGAATTCATTGCACCATACACCATCAAAATTGGCGATCAGACCATAAAATCAAAAAGGATCTTCTTATGCACCGGGTCAAAACCGTCACTTCCCCCCATTAAGGGTCTCGATACAGTATCCTACCTTACCAGTGACACGATCCTTTCTCTTGACCACCTGCCGGAAAGCGTTGCAATCATTGGAGGAGGATATATTGCCGCTGAATATGGCCATTTCCTTTCATCCATGGGTTCCCGGGTGACGATCATCGGCCGCAACCCCCGGTTTATTCCTGAAGAAGAGCTGGAGATATCAGCCCTCGCCCAGCGGGATCTCGGAAAACACGTCACCATCCTCACCAACCATGAGGTAAAACAGACCGGGAAGGGATCGGACACCAAAATCACGATCACCGCTCTCAACCGGACCACCAGGAAGGAAGTTACGGTGGTTGCTGATACCGTTCTTGTTGCTTCAGGAAGGGCGCCGAATACTGACATCCTCCATCCGGAACTTGCCGGGATCAAGACCGATCAAAACGGGTGGATTATCACCAACGAGTACCTTGAGACCAGTCAGCCCGGCATCTGGGCATTGGGGGATGCAAACGGGAAATTCATGTTCAAACATGTAGCAAATTATGAAGCAAAAGTCGTTTACTACAACGCGGTCCTGAAACAGAAAATACCCATCGATTACCGGGTGATACCTCATGCCGTCTTTACCGATCCCGAAATTGCAGGTGTTGGTCTCCTTGAGGAAGAAGCCATACAAAAATCCGGCGCTGACAATATACTGATTGGTTTTCAGCGGTATGAGGATACCGCGAAGGGGATCGCGATGGGCGTGAAGGATTATTTTGTCAAGGTCATTATCGAAAAAGAAACGATGACCATCCTCGGCGCCCATATCATTGGTCCCCAGGCATCAGTACTCATCCAGGAATTCATAGCTGTTCTTTCATCACCAGAACCGACGGTTAACTCAATTACCGGTGCTATGCATATCCACCCGGCGCTAACCGAGGTTGTTCAGCGGGCGTGCAGTGACCTGATGGCACCGGAAGAGTATCATCACCTGTTTACAGAGCAGATTGGGTAGACTTTTCAGGGATAGACGGATTATTCCCAATCCACCTGCCCATGTTTTTTTTGGTAAAATAAATTCGCAAGGTAAAAAGAGTATGAAAAAAAAGTAATTTTTGATGAGTGGAAAGTTACTTCGTACAGAAGTAACCGCCCGCAAGTTTATACTTCGTAAACACTCCGCAGGCGGGACAATTGCACCCGGTCATCTTTGCAGTTGATGCTTTTTCAGACATACCCCGTGCACAGAAGAGGGCGTGTGGGGGCGCTTCCTTCAACTGGTTGTCCTTAAATGTCGGACAGCTTCCACAGAATTTTTTTTTAGATTTCCATGTTTTCCGCGTTGTCATCCACTTTTACCATGGTATTTTCACCGGACAGAACTATAATAGACAAATATATAAAATCTCGTTTCAGGAAAAAATCAACGTAGTTCCGGTATGCACATTAAAACCCGGAAAATGATCTCATATATATCAATATACCAACGAATACCAGCAGGATTCCGACATAGATCCGTATTCCCCTCTTCGACAATTTTTTTGCTACATCCGGGCCGATCTGCCCGCCAATTATTACACCGGGAGTAACCCAGATCATGACAGTAAAAATCAGGTCTTTCTGTTCAGTAAGGGTTGAAATAAAATCGGGGTTCAGGCGGAAAAGCACTGCAAACAGGTTTACTACAAAGATGATGACTACTGTTGAGCCCACGGCTTCTGCAGGTGTTCGGATTTTGCAGTGCCGAAGGACGCAGGGCATGATTATTTTTCCCGTTCCCGTGGCAATCAGGCCTTTTAGGAATCCGGCTATTGCCGCCCGGATCCAGTAGATCTTTTCTTCTGTCTCCGGGACTGCAGGTTCAATTTCCCAAAAAAACAGACCGAAACGATAGATCAGGAAAGCTCCATAGACGATAACGAAACTTCCGAATAGTACAAGAAGCAATTCTGCCGGTGCAAAAGGAACGAGCAACGTCCCTGCAATAGCAAACGGAACTGCAATTATCAGGTATTGTTTAACAATAGACCAGTTTATCGTCCTGTTCTTCAGGTTCCTGACAATCCCTGATCCGAATCCAAAGAGCATCGTTAAGAGGGCGAGCCAGAAAGATGTTTTCGGATCAATTCCAAGCCAGATAAAATAGACCGGAATCCAGAAATTTGAGCCTGAAATGCCTGCTGAAATTGCGAATATGGCAATGGTAATTCCCAGGGGGAAGAGGTAGAAATACGTCAGGAGATTGGACACGGGATTCACGTTTTCCTTTTGAGAACTTCGTTGCCAGATTGCCGGTAGTATCAGTTCCGCTTGTGGGTATTGATTAAGGATTCGTTTTTAAAAAGGGATCGAAGAATGAGCCTGTCCTGCCCACTTAATTGATCTTTATACTGTCCCCGACGAGTCGTACCCATTTACGTATCAGGAAAAACAATACCCGGTAAAAAGGACAGTATGATATAAGAAATGAACTCCCTTTGAATTCTAGGGTCTGGGACGGGAACCGGTATACTATCAGGGGCAACCCGGCGTGATCTTTTTATCACTGGTAAACGTTATTAAACAGTAAGGTTGTCGCAATGTTTGAAAAAGTGTTGGTTCCCCTGGATTTTTCCGTCTATTCACAAAAAATTCTTGACCGGATCAGAGATATTCCCGGGATTAAAGAAGTGGTGCTCCTGCATGTGGTAGACGCGACCCGCCCTTCGGGACTGGTGTGGAAAAATGGGCACCCGCAATTAAAAAATACTCAGCTCCTCATGGCAGAAAAGAAAGAGTTTCTTGAAAATCTCGGTTTGAAGGTGTATACACGCACGGATGTGATAGTCAATGCAATTACCCAGGGAACAGTTGCACAGGCGATCCTGGAGACTGCGGAAACGGAAAACGTTTCCCTGATCATCGTGGGTGCACGGGGAATCAACCCCATCCAGTCACTTCTTTTAGGAAGTGTCTCCTCCTCAGTACTCCGGCATGCAAAGATGAATGTTCTTATCATGCACTTCAATCCGGCAGTGGATATCACTCAGGTATCTTCTGGTCCGGTTCACCGCAACCTGTTTTCAAAAGTGCTGGTGCCAACGGATTTTTCCCGGTCTGCCGGCAATGCGTCCGCGTTTGTAAAAACGATCCCGGGGATACAGGAGATCATCTTCCTGCATGTCGTTAATCGCGTGGAATCACGAGAGGATATCGAGGTTTACCTTAAGGAAGCACAAACCCGGCTTGAGGTCATGAAACACGAGTATATTGATACGGGTGTTGATGTAAAACTTCACGTCCTGACAGGAGACCCTACTGAGACGATACTCTCGATTGCTGAGGAGGACGATGTATCCCTGATAGTGATGAGTGCCTACGGAACCGACTGGTTACGGGAATTGTTTCTTGGCAGTACCACATTCACTGTTGTACGAAGAACACTGACACCGGTTCTTATCATCCGGACCGGGCAGGAGAATAATAACAGCTGAAAATATCGTGTTGTTGGTAGTGGTTTCCTGCGCATTGAGGAGAAGCATCAGGCAGGTACTATGTATGAACGTCCCCTGGTTACCGTAGTTCAGCGTCTTTTACGCCTTTTGTGTTTCTCCCCGGCTTTCTTCGGATCCGGTTTTTTCTCCCGGTGAATATCCTCACTCTCGAGCTCGGCAATCACATCTATGGGATCATTCATGAATTTTGTCAGGTGGAGGATTTCCAGGAGCCTCTCCATTCCTATAAAATGCTCCGCCATCACCTTTGCAAGCGGCGACATGACAATCCTGCTCCCCTTTTTTTCTACAAGCCGGTGTGCAATCAGTTCGGGTAGCACGGGTTCCATGCTCCCGACCATCATACCGTTGATCCGGTTGAGATCGGCTTCCTCTCCATTACATGCGACAGCATTTGCCACGTACTCCTCCGAACTCTTTTCGAAATCATGCTCGGGCGCTACCTCCTCCATTTCACCCTTTAAAAGACGGATTGCGACCTCCTCTTCAGTAAACGGGTTCTCCCGTGAATAGGTGCCTCCCGGCTCGGCAAGGAGTACGACGCGACCGAGGTCATGGAAATCCGGTCTTCCCGCCCGGCCCGCCATCTGGTTGAGCTCCTGCACCGAGAGCCAGTCCCTGCCCATGGCAAGTGAGTCAAAGATCACCTGCGATGCGGGGAAGTCCACACCCGCCCCGAGTGCTGCTGTGGTGACAACTGCCATCAGTTTTCCCCCCAGGAATTTTGTCTCGACCTCCCGCCGCTCCTGGGATGATAGACCGGCATGGTATGCCGCAGCCCTCATGCCCAGTGCATCTGCGATCGTATGGCAGCGGGCCCGTGCATTAGTAAAGATAATGGTCTGTCCCCGGAATCCCTTTGACGACGTCCGCTTGTATTCTTCGGTTGTCATCTGTTTGATGGTCGGGATTTTTTGTTTACGTTCGAGGAAGAGAAGATACCGCTCCAGCCCCACCGGTCGTTCAGCGTACCGGACAAGACTGCAGTTCAGTTTTTTTGCCAGCGTTTTTGGGGAGCCAATGGTAGCAGAGAGGTACAGGAACTGCGCCTGCGGTGCGAGATACTTCAGCCGCGCAATCATGCCATCCAGACGGTGTCCGCGGTCTGCATCCTCGAGCATCTGTACTTCATCAATTACTACAGTCGCAATGTTTACCATCTTCTGCCCGCAGCGGATCATGTTGTCCACTCCTTCATAGGTACCAACAACGATCGGTGACTGGGGATTCCGGTCCCCGACTTTCCGGGTCTCGGGAAGGTTGAGCCGGCTCACTCCGGTGAGGAGCCCGGTTTTTGCCAGTTTCCCGTACCGATCAGTAAACCGTTCATATTTCTGGTTT
>CAYWHL010000071.1:0-11553 GCA_964457995.1 uncultured Methanoregula sp.
TCTTCTTTTTTCCGGATCGAAGTAACATCCTGGAGTGTCTCAACAGCCCCGGTAATGTTCCCGGAGGGATCGCGGAGGGGTGCAGCAGTGAAAAACAACCATGTTCCGCCTTTAATGGCAGGGAAGTAATCAGTTGCTTCAAAACTATCAGTGCTGACCGTGGATTTTGCCTGTTTTCCTGCATACCACCGGGCGATCCCATCGATATTCTTATCTACGATAAGATCAGCAAGGCACGGGCGCTGATGGGGATAAAATGCCTTCCAGTGATCTGTTGTACCTACGATATCGGATGCCGCAATCTCGCTGTATTCTTCAAGTGCCCGGTTCCAGAAAATTACGCGGTGATTGCTATCGATGACAAACTCCGGGATCGGCGCACCCTGCACGAGGTCCTGCATGGTCTTTTGCGCTATTTTGATCTGTATAGCCTGCCTGATCTTGTGCGCAAGTTCGATAAACTGTGATTTCGGGTCACCCCCCTTCTGCAGATAGAAGTCAGCACCGCTGTTGAGAGCCTCAATAACGACTTCTTCCCTTCCTTTACCGGTAAAAATGATGAATGGTATAACATTTCCTTTGGAACGGACGGTCTTTAAAAAGATAATACCGTCCATTTCCGGCATCTGGTAATCGGATATGATACAGTCATACGAAGATCTGCTCATGATATCGAGTGCTGCAGGGGCAGAAGTGACCGTGTCAACCCGGAAATCCCCCGTTGTCTCAAGAAAGATTTTGGCTAATTCTAGCAGCATTGGCTCGTCATCGACATAAAGAACTGAAAACATATCCCTGGGTATTCTTGGTTTTTTTGTTCCTGACATTACATTATGGGAAGGATAGATATACATTTCGCAGGCGGTCGATCTCATGCCACCTGCATCCGGCAGCTGGCAGTACTTTCCCGTGTCCAGGCATATCACCCGAAACATCCCGTAATCCCGGGAGGTACTTTTTCTCTGTGGGGATACAATACCAGCACGGATATCACTGCAGGCACCGTCGACCGTTCTATTGAGAGTGGCAGTGCGGGCCGGGACAGCCACGCTCCTGCTCCTGCATGCAGGACGGGGAGATGTGCCTGAGGGGGTTGGTTTGTATGGTTGTGGTGAGGCCTCCCAATGAGAGTTATATCCTGCCACCCGGGCTCGGGGAAGAATCTTTTGACGCAGATACCCGTCTCGGCAGGGTAAACCTCCTCTCTATTCTCTTCACGGTAGTGAGCACCATCAACCGGAAGAATGAGGAGATCGCAGACCTGCTCCTGATCCTGTCCGGGCCGGTCACGTACTTCTACCGGCCGGGCGGCGGCATTGCCTGGGAAGAGATCCGCGAAGTCCTCATCCATCCCCTGAACCTGAAGAATGTCGGGTTCCGGTACGACTGGGGCAGCCTCCGGTTAACCAAACCCCTTATGAACGCTCTCGCAAAAGAGCTGGAACTCTCCGGTTTTACTCTCAAGACCGGGCCGTCATCTGTTACCGTCAGGGAACTCGGCAATACCCGGATAACCCTCTATAACCCGGTCGAGATCGGCTTCTCGGCATCTCTCTGGGACATCCTGGACCCCGGCACCAGCATTTACCTGGGATCTCAAAAAAACCTGAAGCGGCTGCAGGGGATGATCGCATTCCTGCCAGACAAGAGGACGACCCTTGCTGTCCAGTTTATCAATGATGCAAAGAGATATGCGGCTTCCGGTGATTTCCGGTATGCGTGCCGGCCCCTTGCCGGTGCTGCGCAGGTCCTGGGCCGGATCCGGCTGCGGGGGGAGATCCTCCAGGCCTTCGGGAAGAATAGGCTGGGCACCCGGACCTTTGACAGGTTCTTTCATGAACTGGAGACTGCACGGAGAACGATCGATGCCCTGTGGCGGTACCATGCAGGAGATGGCAGAAAATTCCCCGGTACGGTCCCGCTGGAACCGGTCTCGATCACCATCGGGGAACTGGAAGTCGGGGAATTCACTGCCCTGATCCGGGACCTTGGCATTGTCTGTATCGCCAGAAAAACCGGGGATGCGGTGACAATTTCATTCGACAAACACGACCTGGAACAAAAAGCTGGCGAGCTTGGCACGACCCAGCTCCCGCAGTTTTCGCTCTTTTTTGAGGAAGTGACCGGGACGAACCTTGCCGAAGCAAACCGGGACCGGCTCATCAGGATACGGGATACCGGTGGTACAGTGCGGTATTTTGATCTGAGGAAGGAATAAACCGGGCCCGGGACTGTGAGCAGACAAAAGATGAAGTCACCTGTACGGGCACCGTTTGCCCTTTCGACAGGACCTTTTTAGCTTTTATTTGTGGAAAATGCAGTTCTGTTGTTCCGAAATAATTCTGTTTCTTAGTCGGTCTGGCTGTTGGAAGCACGTGTGCTGCTAAAAAATGACCCCTGACAGCACCTGTTGAGAGGCGGATCGCTGATTAGATGGACACAGGGATTGTGGACAGGGAAAAACGGGGAAGGTTTTTGGGGAGTTACCTTCCGTGCCGGGCCTCTTCCTGCCTGCTCTCTTCGATGAGCTGGAATGCCAGTCCCTGGATCTTCCGGTTCTCGAATGTTACCTCCCCCTCATACGTGATAAGCAGGATCCGGTGATAGGGTACGGGTTTTTCGCCATCGGTTGTCCGGATGCTCATATAGTACGGCACCAGGCTGATGCCGGCGCCGCCCACGCTGGATCGGTCGTTCGGAGCACCCCGGTCACTATACCAGACCCGGACGTTCCTGATATCGTAACGGTCATCGTGCCAGTACTGCTGCAGGAGTGTATGGCTGGTTAGCATGATCATCACCTCAGGACGGGTGCACTGCGAGTCATTTCAGTACACCCCCTTTCTTTCTTCTTCCCTTTGTTTTTGTGGTGCGAAAGATATATCAGATCAGATAATCATTTCCTGTCAATGCCCTGAACCATTTTAAGTGTTTTTCCTGTTCCCCCGAATAGTCGTTCACGGAATCAGGGCAGCAAAGGGTAGTCATGTGATTGAGGTGATACAACATGCTGTTTATTCTTTGGTTCAAATTCGGACCGGAAAATACACACAAGGTGATCGAGCTCTGGAAGCACTTCAAGTATCCTGCGGATGTGAAGCTCATCAACCGGTATCTTCTTATCGGCAGGCACACATCTGTGGCAATATTTGATGCTCCGGATGAAGAGGCATTGATCAAAATTGTCGGGCCGTTCAGCGGTCTTGGCGTTGCCCATGTCAGTCCGGTAATGAAACTTGAAGATGCACTGAAGGTTACCTGGTAACGGTTCTTTTTTTAATAGTCCACCACTTTTTTGTCGTCATTGTTAAACGGGAGCTCTTTAATGCCGGAATTGTGATGATTCGATGGACGACCGGACGGCAAAGGTGGGTTTTTTTAATTACCGCAGCAGGATACCAGGAAAGCGTTGTCCGGCAGCTGCACAAATTATTTATTCCGGGAATTACAGTGTGGTTTGTTTACAAGGAACCAGAGGATGGCGGTGATGCAGATGGGAAGAGGTAAACGAACATCGGGGCACCGGGGCGCTGAAGGCCCCAGGGAGCGTGGTGTCCGGGGAAGCAATAGTGACCGGCTGGAACCCGAGGAACCGGAGAATGATTCCTACCGTGTTCTGAGGGACGATGACGAAGACCTGCCGGACCCGGCCAATGAGGAATATATATGGCCCACGGTCGAGGAAGAGGAGGACGATTGAAAAAACCTCATCAACCCTCCTCCATAGTTTATTATGGCTGAAAGGTATTCCTCTCTTTTGGATGTGATACCCCATGGTTACGATGCCCGAAGAACTGATGCACCTGCTCACACAATGGCATACGGTCCCGGTAGCAACCACCGGGCCGGATGGAAAGCCCAATGTTGCGGGTAAATCGGTCATGGTCATGAACCCTGAAACCATTGTCTGGGGGGAACTCTATTTTATGCAGACCTATGAAAATCTCACCCGCAATCCCCGGGCATCAATCTGCGTCTGGCAACAAAGCCCCCCGTTCAGGGGATACAAGGTGAACGGGAAGGTAACAATTCACGAACATGATGAGCTTGCAGCCCGGCTGGACGAACGCGTGCGTACCGGGCATAAAATGGAATTCAAGGCCCGCCGGGACCAACTGGCTGCGGTCTATTTTACCGTCGAGGAAGTCTATGACCAGACTCCCGGCCTCGAAACTGCCGGAAAACGGATTGCCTGAGACCGGGCTGCTCTCTTTTTTCACCTGTTTTGCAGATGATGGCTTATAATCATGAATAACCAATTTACTGGCGAGAAAAACCGGCCTCATTATTCCCTGTTGGTTAGCGGATCTCTGATTAAATGGGCTCCCCGGCACGGTCTTCTGGTCCCAGAGCTGGCAAAGCCTCATGGTCTGGAATGATGTGAAATATTTTTTTATTCATGTAGTATTCTGTCGATTGGCATCAAATATCATCAGTATATCTATATTTATTAAGAGAGAGCAGTTGTGATATTTTTATTTTTGGAAGTAATGGTACAGCAACCTGGCTCTGCATGGTATTCCGTCCTGATGGCCGGGTCGATGAAGAAGATTCCATTATTTCAGAAAAATCCACCATTCACCAGATATCACCAAAGCTGATATTTTAATATCAGGGTAGTAATTATTACAAACGGTGGGTAGCAATGGATGAAGAGGAAAAATTATTAAAATTAATGGACATTTTTAATAACCGCCTTGATTCTTTTCATAATGCTCTCTCGGAATCTGAAAAGCTTTTTACCTGGTGGATATTGATTATCCTTGGTTTTATTGTCGTAGCATTCAATGTTCAATACATTCAAAGACCAGTCCTGTTATTCATTTTGTCCCTTGCCGGAATTATTGTTTCATTGTCCGGGTATTTCGTGATTCGGAAAGAAGGCAGGTATTTTGTTGAAAGTAAGGTGACATTTAACCGGATTGCCAATGTTTTAGATATTAATGAAGAGCTATGGAATATCCCCGGGGTAAATAACGAAGACGAGGCAAAAAAAGATGTTTTAGAACTTGAGAGGAATGCGAGTAAAAAATATCCAAGAACCTGGGATTATGAAGAAGCAGCAAACAAACCCTTCCTTGCACTCATCTACTTTTCTGGAATGAATTTCTACTCTTCTTTGATACATGCTGCCTCAGTGATCGGATTTATAAAAAAGCAGAAAGCTGATACCATGAAGCGCGAAAACAGTTTGAATATCCGGGACTGTTTTCAATTATTGTATCTTATGTTCGCTGTCGTGTTTTTGGTATTAATCGGGACGTATTGATACGATATTTTGTCTGCTATATACAAAAAAAGAGTAACAAGGCAATAACCTGAACATACAGACAGAGTGCGCCGAGCGAATCCTGCACAATTCCCGATCACTACGTTGCTCTAACCGCCATCTTTATAATGCAGGAATATCAATCATGTAACTATTGTCACGATTAGACAACGTATACATCTGTCTAATAATGACGTGAAGGTGAATCCATGGCACAAGCACAGGAAGGAGAAATAGCAACCAAGAGAGTTGCTCTGACACCGAGCACATGGGCAACGCTCTCCCAGCTGCGAAAACCAGGCCAGACCTTTGATGATACAATTGCGGAGTTGATCACCGATCATCAGCGATTGAAGCTCATCGCTGATCTTGATGATATCGATGCGACTGAAAAGACTGTGTCGTGGAACCGGGCAAAGAAGGATCTTGGCCTTGTATGAAGTGATTCCTTGAACATAGAAATCACCGGACGGGCAATAAAATTCCTTGCAACCATGCCGGAGAAGAATCGTCGTATCGTTGGAGAACATATTGATCGACTCGCCAACCATCCGCATGCACACGGGGATATAAAACGGCTTAACACGCCAAAAGAACGGTACCGGATGCACGTGTCCTATCGTTATACCCTGTTCTTTTATCCTCGTGATCAGGCAATTGTCATCAACGAGATTATGACTGCTGAGCAGGCTCATAAAAAATACGGAAGGATCTAAAAGGGATCCCGGAAAGCATTTTTGCTTATTGTTTTTTCCAGCGTATCGCATGATGGATAGTGATTGCCAGCCCATCCCCCGTTGCTATTATTTCTGTATGGATACCCAGGGAATTGGTAAAAGAAGTCTTTTTCGATCAAAAGGTTTCGAATTTAGTGGTAAAAAGTGCGAATTTAATTGCAGGTTTTTTTTTAAAATCGTGACAATTTGGGTTTTTATGGCGAAATAACTGATAATAGTGGTTCAAAATGTTCCCTAACAGCACCTGTCGGGAGGCGGATCTCCGGGTTGATGGGCTGGGGGAGGGGGATACGAAGATGAGTCCGGCACTCTAAAGCAAAAAAAACAGGTCTCCCCTCACATCTTTGACTGGTCCTTTGGCTTTGCTGTACCATGGACTTTTGGCTTTTTCGCACCAAGGCCGAGCATCGGGTCCCGCTTCTTCTGTTTCTGTTCTCCAGCCGACTCAGCTGCCGGTGCTTTATCCAGGAAACACTCCACCGGGTCCCGGCCGCCGGCACAGGTACGGTCCTTAAACTCCCCGCAGTCGTCGCAGGTCGGTACCTGGGTCGGCAGCAGCGTGGGGAAGTGGTTCTTCCAGAGCGTAGCGTCAATCCTTCCTGTTTCTAAGAAACGCTGGATATGCCGTGCCGTGTACTTCATAACGGGAGTATGGACGCTCTGTTCATTTATGACATTCGTTTGAGGCGTATTACAAAGATTACTCTTCTGCAGACCAGGTGAGGGTCCCCGTTTCCTGTCTGCTGCCAAAAAAACTATTTACCTGGTCTGATCTCAAATCCCGTGGCGGGGAAATGCCACCTGGGGCCGCTGGGTGATAAATGACCTGTCCAGGTTCTTTGCTATTTTTACTGCCAGTGCGGCAGGAATACCAATCGCCATCATATCAGGAGGGAGGTTCCTGTTCTGTGTCGGGTCCTGCGGGCCCATGAACGCAGAATTTTCTGGTGCGTTCTCTGCCATTCCTGCCGGGTAGGTAATGAATGTCGAACAGGATGGCCCCCAGGGAACTATCACCGGTGAGAACGGGTCGTCCCGGTCGAAATGGACGAGTGCTGCCATGTTCCTGATCTGCTCGGCTGTACCAAAGCAGCAGATTGACCTGATGCCAGGATTCTTCTCGGGAAGTGTTTCACAGGTCTGGACAATGAGATATTTTCCCGGAGGAGTGATTTTGCCTAAAGCCTTAAAACAGCGTTCTACCAGGTCAGGGCTCGCTTTTAAGTACTCAGCAGCCCCGTTTCGGAAATTTTCTCTTCCCGTGGATACAAAATATCTGATATCATCAGGGATCGGTTGAAATCCCGTATGGGCGAGGCCTCCCGGACAACAACCTTCCCGTGAATCAGCACTGACATAGATTGCAGATGGTTCCTTTTCTGTTGCCATGGTGTACAATGAAACGGCAAAGCACCGGTTTAGTTCCGGAAGATGGGTAGTTCTGGCTGGCAGGGTTTCTGACCCGTATACTGCAAGCGGTTGTGTTGTGAGCCTGAACGCAGTTGCCAGCCTTTTCGCAGTTTCCCTGAAATTTTCTTTTATCATGATCATCACATCACGCCTTTCCTGCCCTCCTTGTCATTTCATCCAGCCCATCTGGACATACCAGTCGTACTCGTGGGCAAACCGGCCCTTGTCGGACTTCACCAGCTGGCAGAAGTACTCCCGTTTCTGCCGGTGGATCTCGTCCTGTTCAGGGTACGTATGCTCGCCGCGGATTGACTGTGCCAGCTTTTTTCCCAGCGCATGGGCCTCCTTTTCTGCTTTTTTAAGAGCAGAAGGGTCCCGGCCGATCGCCACGCCGATTCCTCCCACTACGGTCGCGCCAAGGGTTGTGAGTACTTTGTTCATGTATCCCACAACTTCATGCTCGCCACTCCCGCCGGCTGTGCAGACCGAACAGCCGTACTTTCCTGTCAGCATCTGGCAGTGAATGGCATCAGCCATGCGGTCGAAAAGCGCTTTCATCGGGGCTGGCACGGAATCAATATAATTGGGGGCGCCGAACACGATACCGTCTGCATTCATCATCTTGTCAAAGATATACGGGAAGTCATCGATCAGGATGCATTCACCGGTTGCATAGCAGGTGCTGCAGGAAGTGCAGTATTCAATATGATGGGAGTAAAGATCCACCAGGTCCGTTTCTGCTCCCTCTTCCTTTGCGCCGGCTAACACAGCGTTCACCAGCCTGAGAGTGTTACTGTTCTTCCCCCTGGGACTTGCATTCAGCGCCATTACTTTCATGTATACTATCTCCCGCTGGATGGGAATCGGACACGAGAGGAGATAAGGATATTGATGGGGAACATTGTCGTTCATTCTCATGGATGGCAGCGAGCAACCGGACAACATGCAGCGTTATAAAAAGTGGTTAACCATTCCCTGGCATGTTGCCGTGTCCAACAGGTCAGAAGAACGCAGATGTGATATTTGCCGGCTGGCTCTAAAAAGGCGACCTTAACGGGAACAGAGTTATAACCGGATCTTCATTCTTTGCCGGATTGAATCCTCCTGCCCTTTCAGTTGTGAAATCCCCCGCTCACCCTGATCGTAATAGTACAGCAGGAGATAAAAATAGTCTCCGACCAGATCCTGAAACTCTTTTTTGTACCGTACCTCGACATTTCCGTCCCCGACAAAACCCTTGATGGAGATGAACAGCTCTTTTTCAAAAGAGAAGTAGGGTTTTCTGAGCTGCTCAAGGAACCGGACCGTACCGAAGTTTTCCAGAAATTTCAGGAAATCATCGGTCAGCGGTTCGTCGAGCACGTACTCTTTCATGAGCGATCCGTCGACACAGACCTTAGTCTGCACTGATTTGAGGATCCGCACTCTCTACCACCTCCCGGACCGCTTCTGCCGCTGCTCTGCATTCATCACGGGTATTGAACCACGAGAAACTCGCCCGGATACATCCCTTCCTGCCATCGATACGCTCATGGACGAGCGGAGCGCAGTGGAGCCCGGTTCTCGTGATGATGTTGTAAGCCCGGACGAGGATGAAACCGGCCTCGTGGTTGTCGATGCTGTTGATATTGAACGAGACGACCGGGAGGTCAGGTGCCGTGGTATAGAGCGTGATGCCCGGCATGTGTTGTAGTTCCCTGATAAAATATCCTGTGAGATCCCTTCCTTTACGTTCAATCTCTTCAAGACTCTCCGTATTGATGAACCTGAGTCCCGCAAGGAGCGACGCGATCCCCGGGTAATTGAGTGTCCCTGTCTCAAACCGCATGGGCATGTCGGAAGGCTGGGTAAGTGCCTGCGAATCTGTGCCGGTACCCCCCTGGCGGGTGATGGCAATTGCGTCCGGATCGGGAATATAGAACCCGCCGGTGCCGGGAATGCCAAAGAGTGCCTTGTGCCCGGTGAATACGAATGCACCGACCGGGATATCCGAAAGACTGATCGGGAAGTGCCCGGCAGTCTGGGCCCCATCGACGATGAAGAAGATATCATTGGTATAAAGGTATTCCGCAATTGGTTTGATCTCCTGCACTGACCCGAGCACGTTACTCCCGTGCGTCATCACTACAAGCCGGGTTTCCGGCTGGATTACCTGCCTGATTGCCGCAAGGCTGACCTTGTTACCGGCAAAAGGCACGACCGAGAGGGAAAGCGCTCTGTCCTGTTCCAGCGTGGTGAGCGGGCGGAGCACCGAATTGTGCTCGAGTTCTGTTGTGATCGCGTGAAAGGGAACGCCGGTATGTCTGACGAACCCATGGATGAGCATATTGAGTGCGTCGGTAGCGTTCTGCGTGGAAAAATGCTGCAAGAGCTTCGCGTGCTGCAGAAGGATAGTCTATTGATCTATTGCCGGTCGTCCTCCCCGGTTCATGCACCGGCGTGCGCAGGCATGCAACGACTTCCTTGAGTACTTCAGGGGGTTTGGGCCACGTTGTCGCGGCGTTGTTGAGGTACATGAGCGGGGTTTGTGCGTCCTGCTGTGCGGGGTTCACTGGAATGATTTTTGTTGTGCACCTTCTTTGTTCTTTTGACGGCTGCATGATTAAACAGGAAAGAGTACGGAATCCACATCTTCGGTACATTTACATTTCCAGAAAACGGAATTGCTGAACGAGCAATTTTATCTGATATTGCATCGCGGTTGTTCTGACTCCGGAATCTAAGGTTTTGCATCGTTCGATTGTTGACCAGACGTATTCACAATGCCGGCAAATACAGGTGTCCGTTGTTTTTTGATATCGTACATCTTTATGACCGCACAAGGGACAAAAAACCCCTTTTATATCCCTTACGTTTTGTTCCATTTTCTCTCGTGAGTTCCTCTAAAAGGGTTTTTAAAACCTGCAAAAGGTATTCTGCGGCTGTAGTATCCAATCTCTCTTTTGTCTAAAAGCCCTCATAAGGCCAAAGAACCCGATGATCATGGATGCTGTTCGAGCGAGTGATTATGAGCCTGATTGTGCTTAGAAAAAAGAAACATCAGATGGTTTTGTAATTTCCGGCATTCGCTTTAAAGGAACCAAACATGGTCATAACATCATTATAATACTGCTCGAACTGGTTTATTCTCTCATTCCGCACTGGAGCATGAGCGTGGAATGTAATGATGTATCCTTTGCCATTCTGTATTGTATAAGCACTCAATACTTTGATATCCTCTTTATCCGATCGTAGATTATAATCCAGCCGGTACGCCTTATCACCTGATAATTTAAACAATGAATCCCGCCTGGTAATTTCAACATAATTCCCTGTCGTTATCCGTGCCACGTCCTTAACAAAGAACGTGTCGAGTTCAGTTGAAACAGGATTCGGATCGACTTCAATTTTAACTTCAGATCTGACATTCACACAATCGGTCCTCTCTGTGTTGCACCGTACGAATGATGGTGAATAAAATTCGACAACATCATACCGGGTCCAGGGAATTTCCGTCTCGAGTTTGTTCAGCTCGTTTTTCTGCCAGTCATCAGGATAATCGATGCTAAACCCATACCGGGAATTTGAGTACTGGTTAAAGGATGTTATGATTGTAGGAACAGCAGTTGCCTTGGATGCGGTGACTGTTGTGGTAGCTGCCAGGGAAGGGGGTATCGTTTTGGGTGGTGCGACACAACCAGCTATCAGGAGTGATGCAATGATGCATACCAGGATTGTAACTGATAAAAAACATGATGGACAGGTTTTTCTGTTCATACTTTCCTCGAATTTTGCAAAATATTAAAACTACCGATTTTTATTTTTGAGGGATGTCAATACAAGGAGTATAGCCAGATTTTTGGCCTATGGAAGGTATTGGACAAGGTAAAATACCAATTTGCATGCAGGAAAAAAACATTTTTGGATTTTATGTACATGCAACGTGTATCGAGTGAAGTTCAATGCCCTCCTGCGGCCAGAGAACAGGAATCCGGTCCACATACCTTGGCAGGTGACAATACCTGAAGACAATCACGCGGCCGGATGGCAGTGTCCCGGAGTGCTGCAGCATCATGAAGAAATAATGATAAGCATACCAGAATCTATGGTGAGGTATGGATTTCTTTGACTCGGCATACAGGGGCACACCTCCCTGGG
>CAYWHL010000072.1:0-11509 GCA_964457995.1 uncultured Methanoregula sp.
CCAGGTCATGAAAAAGGTGTTTTTACTCATTGCAGCATTCGTCGTTGTAAATTTAGCCTGGTCCCAATGGGAGCCTGAGATCAGACTCACAAATGATCCACACTATTCCTGGACATCTTATAACAATGCATGGTGTATAGCAACCAGTGGGGATACAGTACATGTTGTATATTACGACGACCTCACCTGGCAATTTGAAGTCTACTACAAACGTTCGATCGATGGGGGGGTAAGCTGGGGAACAGAAACACGACTGACCAATTCGCTTATTGCTTCACAGGAACCTACTATCGTGGTAGATGGTCTTGTTGTGCATGTTTTTTGGTATTATGATGAAAATGGGAATTACGAAATATATTATAAACGCTCCTCAGATGGCGGTGATACCTGGGATTCAGATACACGGCTGACGAACGCCTCTGGTAAATCAATAGGAGTATCGGCTGCCATATCCGGTTCAATCATGCATGTTGTATGGCAAGACAATCGTGATGGAAACTGGGAGATCTATTATAAGCGCTCAACAGATGGAGGGATAACCTGGAATCCCGATACCCGTTTGACAGTGGCCTATGATTGGTCAGGATTCCCCTGTGTATCCGGGTCAGATTCTGTTGTGCATGTGGTTTGGGAAGATTACAGGTACGGTAATGGTGAGATATATTATATTCGTTCCACGGATGTAGGATTGACCTGGGAAGAAGAAACCCGTCTTACAAACGACCCTGCGGATGGATGGGATCCTTGTATAGCAGTATCAGATTCAGACGTGCATGTGGTATGGTTCGACGAACGTGACGGAAACCGGGAGATATACTACAAGCGCTCAACGGATGGAGGTGTGACGTGGGAATCAGATACACGGTTGACAAATTCGTTGGGTATTTCGCAATATCCTTCTATTGCAACAGCCGGTTCCAATGTACATGTTGTATGGTACGACAATCGTGACATGAATGAGGAGATCTATTATCAACACTCAGAAGATGCGGGTCTTAGCTGGGATCCCGAAGATACGCGTCTGACTAATTCGCTTGATTATTCGCAATTTCCTTCTATCGCTGTTTCCGATTCAGCGGTGCATGTTGTTTGGATGGATTATCGAGACGGGAATGATGAGATCTATTACAAACGCAATCCCACTGGCAATGTTCCAGTCGGGATAGGAAACGATTTAGTTAATAATTCCGGGCAATCATTCACGATCTGCCCCAACCCGGCATCATCTAGTATTCGTATTCACTTCAATGATCATCCGGCCGCACAATCACTTCTTACTGTCCGGAATATTCCCGGAGAGACATTGATAACCAGGCCAATTCAGAATAGAGAAGCGGTTGTTGACGTTTCCATGTTGCCAAATGGAATTTATTTCGTGGAATTAACAGAAGCCGGCAGGAAGGCTGAAAGCCGGAAGTTGGTGATACTGAAATAGGGGACTGGTTCAGTTGGCAGTCCACAGTCTTCATCCTTAATTCCTAATTCTTCATTCTTAATTCATCTTGCATCCGGCAAAGACCTTTCACTCAACCAGCATGACCGTTCACTCAGTCGTGTGGTAGTTTTATAGAGAATTGTTGTATATTTATCAACAGAGGAAAAGGAATAAATCATGAAAAAGCTATTATTAATCATTGCAATTCTGATCTCTACCATTAGCCTTCAACAAGCCAACGGTCAAATCCCTGATGATACAGACGGACGCCTGTACCGGTTGTGCAAAACATGGGGATACTTCAAGTATTTCAATCAGCACAAATGTGAACTGAAATGGGATACCCTGCTGAATACCACCATCAACGAAGTTCTGCTGGCTACCAGCAATTCGGAATTCAATGCCGCACTGATGAACATGTTCAGCAAAGTGGGCACCAATTCACTGCCGGCAACAACCTATGCCGATCCCGATACCAACATAAATGTAGATAACTCCTGGATTGATGATCCCGTTTTTTCCCAACAGGTCAGGGATTACCTCGATACATTTTCTCTTTACATCTTTCCCGATACCTCCACTTGCTTTATCAAATTCAACGATTATCAAACCCCTGGGTATTATGGATACATTGATTTCAGGAATGATCCGCTTTCCATGCCCATCGACTATTCCAATGAAGCTAACCGGTTAACCACGATGTTCTATTACTGGAACGTGATCAACTATTTCTTTCCTTACCGGAATATCATGGACGTACCATGGGACAGTACTTTGCTTGATTTTATCCCTCTGATAAGAGCGGTTACCTCTTCCAACGATTTTGATGTCAACTTTCTGAAGCTGGCTACCAGGATCAATGACTCGCATGGAAACTTTACGGAAAGCGATTATTTGACAAATTATTTTTGGGGAGGAATTTATCTGCCACGAATTTATTTTACACGGGTCGATACCCTTTGTGTCGTCACCAAGGTGTACAATATTCCCGGTGTTTCGCCAGGGGATATTTTAACCCATTTGAAGGGAATCCCTATCCGGGAAATTGAAGATTCGTTGGCCCTGTATATCCCCGCATCAACTCCCGCCGCCTTATACCGGGATATGTATTATCAAATGATGTTTGGTCAATCTAACACAAGCATCAGCTTTACATTGTTGGATAGCAACAATAATCCCTATTCAGTGGATGCCACAAGATCATTTTCTATATACACCTGGTTTACCTGGTTCCAGACTACTGGCATTACCTCTTCCTATTTCATTACCACATGTGGTTACGGGTATGTGAATATGTGGTGGCTTATGCCTGATGAAGTGGAAGGAATGTACAATGCTTTCAAAGATGCCCCTGCAATCATATTTGACATTCGTTATTACCCCTATGTTGGCCTTGGTGAATTAGCCCCGCTCTTTTTCCCGGAACCCATAATCAGCACAATCTGGCATGACCCTGCATTGATGAATCCGGATTCCGCTAATCATTATTATTTACCCGGATGGTATTACCTGGGGAATGATCATGATAACTTTCCACCCTGGTCAAATCCGGATCCCTATTCCGGTAACGTGTACATTCTTGTGAATGAGCAAACACAGAGTGCAGCGGAATATATGTGCCAGTATTTCAGTTACCATCCTAATTCCAAGGTGCTTGGAACCCAAACTGCCGGGGCCGACGGCAATTTCAGTGAGTTATATTTATCAAATAGCTTATATACCAGTTTCACTTCACTGGGATGGTATTATGCTGATGGGTACCAGCAGCAGCGTAACGGAGTAAAGATTGATACCATTGTTTCGCCAACGGTTGCAGGCATCCGGCAGGGCAGGGATGAAATCCTGGAAGCGGCCTTCGATTGCCTCACCGGCATAGATCCTGGGAATAAAATTACTGGCAACCTGTCTGTTTATCCTAATCCTGTTTCTGATTATTCATTGCATATCGCACTAACCCTGGAGAACGACATGGATCTGTCTGTTTCCCTGTTTAACCTCACAGGAACGATGATCCAGAACAAGTCTCTTCATGGGGTTCAGGGATTCAATGATTTCCTATTCAAGATCCCGGATGTGGCGCCAGGACTCTATCTGCTAAAAGTGCAATATGGGAATGAAATACGAAATACGAAATTAGTGGTTAACTAAATTTTTCCTACTCCTAACTCTACCTGATCTACAAATTATGAAACAGTATAAAGCGATTATCATCGATGATGAACGAAACATCCGGGAAGCGCTGGAACGATTGTTGAAACAATATTGCCCTGAAATTGCAGTGGTTGGATCGGCGGCTTCAGCCATTGAAGGACGTGAACTCCTGAACATTCATCAGGTAGATGTGATCTTCCTGGATATCTCCATGCCCCGGGAAGATGGATTTGCTTTTCTGGGAACCATTCCAAAGGAAAATTACAGCATCATCTTCGTTACCGCTTACCAGGAATATGCTTTACGGGCCTTAAAAGCCAGCGCCATCGATTATTTGTTGAAACCTGTAAATCTACAGGAACTTCGTGAAGCGGTATCCAAGGCCATTCAATACCACGAATTCCGGCAAAACCGGGAAGAGGTAAAGAAGGTGTACCAGGAATCGCTTAACATCCTGCAGGAAAATATTCATTCAGGAAACAAACCAATAACCAAGATCACAGTTGCCGGCCAGTTCGGATTCCGTTTGGTCGAGGTGGCCGATATCATGTACCTGGAAGCCGATAGCAATTATACCATCCTGCATCTGTCGGGCCTCAATAAAATTGTTGCTACCCGGACCATGGGTGATTTTGAAAAAATGCTGGATTCCCCGGAGTTTTTCCGGATCCATAAATCCACCATCATCAATATGAACTTCCTGAAAGGCTATTCCAGCTATCAGGGCGACTTCGCCGAACTAACCGATGGAACCCGGTTAAGCATCTCCCGGAGAAAGATGACCGATTTTTTACAGGCAGTATCACATGTTGCGAAAAATGTAAAATAAATTCAACAGTCATGAAAAAAATCATTATACTTACTGTTGCGCTGATTACAGCCCAATTCACCCAGGCCCAGTGGGAACCGGATGTCAGGCTGACTGATGATCCTGGTTCTTCGTTGACATCAGGTTGTACCAGTTTGCATACCATTGCTGTCTCCGGTGATTCCGTTCATATTGTGTGGTATGACGATCGTAGCGGAGAAATGGAGATTTATTATAAACGATCCATTGACAGTCGATTGACATGGGGGGAGGATGTGAGACTAATGAACCGGGATAGTGTTTCAGTAAACCCTTCCATAGCAGTCGCTGGTTCAGTCGTGCATGTCGCATGGACCGATTATCTTGGTTCCTCTGTTACGGGAGAAATATACTATAAACGCTCAATGGATGGTGGAAATACCTGGAGTGAAGATGCTCAACTCTCGGATAATCCCGGTTATTATACCTGGGCTCCTTGCATGGCAGTTTCAGGATCAACCATTCATCTGGTATATTATACTTATCTAACCGGGTCAGGAGAGGTTTTTTACCTGCGTTCAACCAATTCGGGATTGACCTGGGAACCGGTTGTTCAACTTACGGATGACCCTGCATTTTCGAACTGGCCATCTATATGCGCAATAGGTCCGGTTTTACATGTTACTTGGCACGACTATCGTGATGGAAATGCTGAGATATATTATAAGAGGTCGACAGATACAGGAGTCACTTGGGGGCCAGACACCCGGCTGACTATTGATCCTTCCTATTCTGCATATTCTTGTATTGGCGCATCGGAATCAGCTGTGCATGTTGTTTGGGAGGAGCCTCGTGATGGGAACTCTGAGATCTATTATAAACGATCGACCGATGGAGGTGTTAGTTGGGGTGCGGATTTCCGGCTGACGAATAATTCCGGCGAATCATACTATAACAATTTAGCGGTAAACGGATCTAATCTGTTTGTTGTATGGGCAGATGAAAGCGATGGGAACTGGGAGATATATTATACCCATTCAACCAATGGCGGGTTGAATTGGGAAACCGCACTACGCCTCACAGATAATACTGCTGTTTCAAATATTCCTTATGTGGCGGTATATGGACCACAAGTGCATGTAATTTGGCATGATGAACGCGACGGGAATAAAGAAATCTACTATAAGCGGAATCCCACAGGTGGCTTTCCCGTTGGCATAAGTAATGAATTAACTGGCAACTCCGGCCAGGCAGTTAGTGTGTATCCCAACCCGGCGTCCTCCATTATCCATATTCAATTCGATGGGATCCCAAATAGACAATCCATTCTTACCATCCGGAATATTCTGGGAGAAATAGTCGTAACGAAACAGATTCAAGACGATGAATCAATTGTTGATGTCTCCATCCTACCCAATGGGCTCTATTTCGTGGAGATAATGATACCCAACAAACAGGCTGAAATCAGGAAGTTGGTGATTAGGAAATAGGGGACCGGTTCAGTTGGCAGTGGGCAGTTGGCAGTCCGCATTTCACATTTCACATTTCACATTCTACATTCTGCATTCATCTGGCATCCGGCATCCATCATCTGTGTCCTTGCGAAAAGTCGGAGCTGTGAGCCAAAGCTGCGAGTGAAGCGAAGCAGTCAGCGAAGCAGGAAACAATGAAGCAACAGCATCTATTGCAAAAAGTCGACTTGTTGAAAACTTTTCACCGAAACTGTATTACCTTTGTATCCTAAACCGGATTAAGCATTGAACTTTAATCCGTAATAAAGATGAAAACACTCAAAAAATTATTCTGGACCGTTTTGCTACTGCTTCCTGTTTTGGTAAAAGCAGAAGTGAAAGAGATCCCTTTTACTCTCGACGATCGCGACCGTATCATCCGGACCGAGCAAAAGGTTGAATCCTTGCAAACTGATATGAATGCCCGCTTCGACCAACTTTTCAATTTCCTCTGGGCCATCATAGGCATCTTTACCACCATGATGATCAGTGTATTCGGATTTGCCTTCTGGGATCGGAAACTCTCTCTCGTACCCTTGAAGAAGCAGGATCGAAAGATTCTTACCGTTCTGGTGGATTATTCCAAAACCCAGCCAAAACTCTCCGAGATCCTGAAAAACGCGGGATTACTGTAGTCAGTTCCCAGTCCGCAGTCCGCAGTCGGCAGTCGGCACTTCGCATATCATTGTCTTCCTGCATTCCTTCATTCCTGCATTCCTTCATTTCTGCATTCCTGCATTCCTTCATTCCTTCATTCCTGCATTCCTCTTCCGTCATCCGGTACCCGGAATCTGATATCCGGCGAAGACCTTTCACTCACCCAACATGACCGTTCACTCAATAGCACGGTTATACTTGTTGTATCAAGCTACTTTTGTGGTTATATAATTTAAGGGTACCTCTTGCGGTTTAGATGCATATAAACAAATGTTGTATATTTAACATCAGAGAAAAAACAATAAATTATGAGAAAGCTATTACTTTTCGCTGCCGCCCTGTTTGCAGCCCAATTCTCCCAGGCCCAGTGGGAGCCGGATGTAAGACTGACCAACGATCCAGATACTTCTCAAACATCCCATAATAGGTGGTGCATAGCAGCCGTCGATGATTTTGTACACGTTGTATGGTACGACAATCGCGATGGAAACCGGGAGATCTATTATAAGCGTTCATTAGACGAAGGAATAACCTGGGAATCTGATATACGACTGACAATTATGCCTGAACCCTCAAGAAATCCTTCGATTGCAGTATCCGGAACCGATGTGCATATTGGATGGGAAGATTATCGTGATGGAAATGGTGAAATCTATTACAAACGCTCTACTGATGGAGGATTAAGCTGGGGAGAAGACATTCGTCTGACAGATAACCCTGCTACATCTACTATGCCTTCTATATCAGTTTCCGGAGCAGTTGTACATATGGTATGGCATGATTTCCGTGATGGAAATGCTGAAATATATTACAAACGCTCAACAGACGGAGGATTAGGCTGGGAAACAGATGTACAACTGACGGATCACTTTAATCATTCGTATCTTGCTTCCATCACTACATCCGGTCCAAATGTGCATGTGGTATGGAATGATTTCCGTGATGGGAATCTTGAAATTTATTATAAAAGCTCGACTGATGAAGGTGCAAGCTGGGGCCCGGATACGCGGTTAACAGATGCCCCTTTAACTTCAAATTTTCCTTCGATTGCAGTATCCGGAACGGATATACATGTTGCATGGGAGGATTGGCGAGATAGTAGTACTGGCGCAGAAATATACTACAAACGGTCACTAGATGGAGGAATGAGTTGGGAAGAAGATACAAGGCTAACCGAGGATCAGGGGAATTCAATTTATACTAACATAGCTGTATCCGGTCCGGTTTTACATGTTGTATGGAAGGACAATCGTGAAGGGAACTATCATATATATTATAAGCGATCGGAAGATGGAGGTGAAAACTGGGGAGCTGATACTTTGATATCAGGAAACGGTATTATGAGTTCACAACAACCTTCCGTGGCCGTATCAGGTTCAGCTGTGCATATGGTTTGGTATGATGACCGTGACGGAAACTATGAAATCTATTATAAGCGGAACCCCACAGGTGGCTTTCCGGTTGCCATCAATAATGAATTAACTGGCAATAACGACCAGTCGGTCAACATTTACCCCAATCCGGCATCCTCCATTATCCATATTCAATTCAATGAGACGCCTGCCGGAATATCCCTTCTCACTATCTGGAATATTCTGGGGGAACAAGTAATCAGCGAACAAATTCAAAACGATGAATCGCTTGTCGATGTCTCGATCCTGCAAAATGGAATTTATATGGTGGAAGTAACCACCTATGATGGTAAGGGTTACAGTCAAAAACTGATCATACAGAAGTAACAGCATACATGAGAAGTTTCATCATATTTTGTCTTTCCCTGACCCTTTTCACTTCATTCGGTCAGAACGGAGGCAAGTCAAGTGAACTCAATTTGGGCTTCGAGAAACGAAGTTCGGGGAGAGAGCTGCCTGACGGTTGGTTGAAATGGGGTTTTAACTATTATCTGAAAATTGATACGGTAGAAAAGCATAACGGAAAGGTTTCTGTGCTGATCGAACCTTCTAGGAAAAATCCGAAAGATGGGTTTGGATGTATCGCCTACTCAATTCCGGCAGTTTATCAGGGGAAGGTTATTGAGGTGAAGGCGTACATGAAATTTCAAGATGTTTCCGATGGGTTCGCCGGTCTTCTGCTTCGCATCGACGGGGAAGCCGGCACTTTGAAGTTTGATAATATGGGAGAGAAAAACATCCAGGGGACAGCCGGCTGGCAATTGTATTCCGTAAAACTGCCTTTCCCTGAAGCGGCCCGCACGATCAATTTCGGAGCCATTCTCACCGGAACAGGAAAACTTTGGGTGGATGATTTTCAGGTATTGATTGACGGAAAGGATATCAGGCAGGCAAAAAAAAGAGATCTGCCACCCCTTTCGCCTGTCAGCTCCTATTTGAACCTGCAGAATCCCTATATCCATCATTATACCTCTTTCGACGGATTGCCCTGCAACATGGTATTCGATGTGTTTCAGGACAGTCAGAAATTTATCTGGTTTGCCACGGATGCAGGAGCAGTTCGTTACGATGGATCGACATTCATCACATTTACCACGAAAGAGGGACTGAACACCAGTAAAATTAGCAGGATCAGGGAAGATTCATCCGGAAGGGTGTGGATATTCAACCGCGACGGGTCCCTCAACTTCTTCTATCAGAATACCTTATATAATTCATCCAATGCACCTTTCCTTGATTCGTTGCGACCCAATGAAGCATTTTATGATTTTTTTGAGGATGACAATCATACCCTTTATTTCTACAATATAACGTATGAATTTTTTTCATTGGATACACAAAATAACGTAAAAGGGTATGATGTCTATGATGATCTTTCAAGAATTCTACAGAATAGTTATTTAATGCCCCTTTATAAGATCCGGAAGAATTCATCGGGGGAATACCAGTTTTGGAATGTGGATGAAATCATTAAATTCAGGGAACTTTTTAAGGATCCGGTCAGACTTCTGCATGGACAGGCTTCACTTACCCGTGCATTTTGTAATCGGGACGGTTATTTCTATATCGTGGCCAACGGGAATAAAGTTTGCAAATATCAGGATGAACATGTGGTTGATTCTGTTCAATTGCCATTTGGGATTGCATATTCGATGAGCCGGGCTAATGCTCTTTTCGTTGACAGTCGGGGCTTGATTTGGGTAGCGACATTCGATCAGGGAGTGTATTGCCTGTCGGGTGAACGGGTAGTGCAGCATTTTGATATTCAGCAGGCCAATACCATCCTGGAGGATCATGAGAACAACATCTGGATTACTTCTGCCAAAGAGGGGGTCTATAAAATCAGTCCTTACCTGAATGCCCATAAACATCTGGAAGTTAATCTTTTTCAGAACAAGGGAATCACGGAGATGGCTCCTGCAGTCACTAGTGGACTTTGGCTGACGAATGGCAAAACGGTTTATAACTATATGGATGGTAAGATCTCCAAGCTGGATTTCACACCTAAACATATCTTTTTTGATATGCTGTATCAATTTAAAGATGGAAAATTAGTCGCTGGAGAAAAGTATTCTAGAATGTTTGTCCTTCATGATCTGAAACCCGATCTGAAAGAAGGAACAATAGGATACAAAAAAACATCAGGGTCCAGGTCTTATATCAGTGGAATTGCAGTAAATCAACGGGAAGATAAATTCAGTACGTTTAATTATTTCGATTTCTGCCTGATGGCTCCTGATACGCTATTCGGTCCTTATAAAAATGCTTTGTTTAGTATGCTGGAGTATTATAATGTAGGCTCACGGATTTATTATCTCTATTACAACAACCATGATGACCTGATCATCAACGCGAAAAAGAACTATATCCTGGAGAATGATACATTTCTTCAGTACGAGCCATTGAGGTCAATGAATAACAGGATCATCACGCAACATCTCATCCTGGATGACTCAACTGAATTATTCAATATCGAGAATGAACGCATTTATCTGTTCCGCAACAACAAGTTCTTTGATTTCATATCTACAAACGGGACCTCCTCGGATCTGAAGATCAGGCATATTTCTTACGACGATCCGGTATTATACCTGGCTGACTTTAAAAATATCTATGCCTGTTACAACCCATTGGCTGTTTTGGAAAACCGGTCCGCAGACATCCAGTTGCTGGACATCAGTTTCAGGAATATCCATAAGATCCTGGCTTTTCGGGATTCTTTGTACATTGCTTCCGACGACGGACTGACCATCATTCCAGAGGCGCTCATCAAAGATATTGTCACCTACAATCCTGTCCCGTATATTCAGTCCATCCTCGTCAATGATAAGGAAACTGATTTTTCATCTGAGAGCCTGGCTTTGAAAGGCAGATGCAATCTGAAATTTACCTTCAGTAGCATCAACTACTCCTCCACGCCGGTCATCTACTCCTTTAAACTGGAAGGAGTCGATCCCGACTGGTCATCCGGCACAGGAAACATCGTGGCCTATCAGAACCTGCCATTCAGGGACTATGTATTCAAGTTAAGAACATGTAAACCAAATTCTGAATGGAGCGAACCCGTAGAAATCCATATTGTGATCAAACCCCGCTTTTGGCAACATCAGGCATTTCTTGTTTTCGTGATCGTACTGATACTGGCTTCAGGTTTACTGGTTATATTCAGGATAGCACAGAATAAAATAAGACGCAGGGATACCGATCACCAGTTGATCCTGCTGGAGCAAAAGGCCCTGCAATCGATGATGAACCCGCATTTCATTTTCAACACGCTGGGATCGATCCAGAACTACCTGTTGCAGAATAAGTCGGGGGAGGCAGGTTTGTATCTTTCACAGTTCGCCAAACTGATCAGGTTGAATATCAGTTCAATTAATTCCAACCTGATCACCCTGGAAGAGGAGGCAACCCGGTTGAGGATTTACCTGGACCTGGAGCAATTCAGGATGGAGAATAAATTTGAGTTCAGCATCGAATACGGGGGGGGCATTGAAGAAGATGAGGTCTATATCCCATCTATGCTTGTTCAGCCCTTTGTTGAGAACTCGGTTTG
>CAYWHL010000073.1:0-11255 GCA_964457995.1 uncultured Methanoregula sp.
TTACCACTCCCGGAGATCCAACCAGTGAACAGATGGCGACCATTATCCGTAATGATCTCTATGCAATCTGCCGGGAACTGGGAATAAAAGCAACAGTTCCGAAGATCCGTGTCTGGGAATCCCCAACATCCTGTGCCGAGCTTACCGAATGAAGATCGCAGAAATTTTCAAGAGCCTTCAGGGTGAGGGTAAAAACCAGGGGAAATGCTGCCTCTTTATCCGGCTTTCCGGTTGCAACCTGAACTGCCACTGGTGCGATACAGAGTACGCCCGATCGGGAGGAAAGGAGATGGGCCTTGATGAGATCCTTGAGCAGGTCTGGCGTATCAATCCCCCGTATATCTGCATAACGGGTGGTGAACCACTCATGCAGGCAGGTGCACTGGAACCACTGCTCGCATCGCTGCACAAGAGGGGGGCGTTGATCGATATTGAAACAAACGGGACCTATGATTTTACCCGGTTACAGCCGTATGCCTCGATCTGCATGGATGTGAAATGCCCGTCATCGGGTGAGCAAAGCAATCTGTTGCTGCTCGATGCCATCCGCCCGCAGGACAGCGTGAAGTTCGTTGTTAGTGATGAAACAGACTGCCGGTATGCACAGGAGATTATCGTGACCCGCAGGATAGCCGGGGAGATTTTCTTCTCTCCGGTTTTTGGAACGGATTATAAAACAATATCAAAATTTATCCTGACAACCAACCTGCCGGTGCGATTCCAGATGCAGCTGCACAAGATCATCGGAGTGAAATGATGAAAGCGGTCTGTTTAGTCTCTGGAGGAATGGACTCGTCCACACTCGCGTATGTGGCAAAGAGTAATGGCTATGATATCCTTGCCCTCCACCTGAATTACGGACAGAAGACCGAACGAAAAGAACTGGCCAGTGCCAGAAAAATTGCCTCCCTGCTGGATGCTGAAGCGTTTGTCGAGATCAATCTTGACTATTTTGAAAAGTTCGGTGCAAGCAGCCTGACAGATAAAAATATTGCTGTAGAAGCGTTTGACCCGGCCCGGGTGCATATACCCAACACGTACGTCCCGTTCCGGAATGCAAACCTCCTGTCAATCGCAACCAGTTTTGCCGAAGCACGGGGAGCAGACGCAATCTTTATCGGCGTCCAGTCACTCGATTACAGCGGATATCCCGACTGTCGCCCGCAGTTCATCGAAGCATTCCAGAAAGTGATCAATCTGGGAACAAAGGACACTACGAACATCACGCTTTTCACCCCGTTCATTTCCCTGTCCAAGACCGATATCCTGCGCGAAGGTCTCCAAATGGGTGTACCGTACGAACACACGTGGTCTTGTTATCGGAATGAAGACAAGGCCTGTGGTACCTGTGGATCATGCCATTTCCGGAAGGAGGCGTTTGATACCGTGGGTATCCGCGATCCCATAGAGTACGAGGAATAAATGGAGATATTTCGTGGCAGGCGGCTCTGGATCGAACAGCGCACAATCCGGCTTCCTAACGGAATTGAGCGGGAGAAGGTCATTGTCCACCCAAGTAACGCAGTGGCCATTCTTCCTATCGACGGTGACCGGTGCAAACTCCTGAAGCAGTACCGGTATGCCATAGATCAATTCATCTACGAGGCACCGGCCGGGACCATGGAACATGGGGAAGATCCATTGACAACCGCAGGGAGGGAGCTGATCGAAGAGACCGGTTTTACCGCAAAAACGATCGTTCCAAAAGGATTCATCTATACCACACCCGGATTTACTGACGAGATGATCTTTCTGTTCGAGGCCCGCGGGCTTTCACCCTCAAAGGAGTATAACAAGGACGAGGACGAAGTGATCGAAGTCGTCGATGTAGCGATAAAAGATCTTGCGGGGATGACCCGGGACGGTATAATTGTCGACGGAAAGACGATTTGCTTAATCTACCACTGTCTGGGGTGCTGATTATGCGCTGGATTATCCTCATGGCAGGTATCCTCATCCTGTTCACAGTCATTGCCGGCTGCACTAACACCGGGACAAAACCATCGTATTCTGTGGACTCAAGCGGCGTCCTCTCGGTGTCCTGCGCACCGGTGACTACAACTGATGACGTACTCTTCTCAAACGAGACTTACACTATGACAAAAATTGTCATGCACACGCAGAGCGGGGATGTTGTCACCTACCTGGCCGCACCAAAAAACCCGAAAGCCACGATCGTCTACGTACCCGGTGCTGGCGAGAAGATTACCGGCCACGAGGAGAGGATGCTCCTCTATGCTGCTGCCGGCTATGCATTCCTCTTTGTCGATACCCGGGGTAATGGGGCAGAAACCCAAGGCACGCCGTTTGGCGTGCAGCTTATCCAGCAGGATTTCAGTACGTTTGAGAAAGGAGACTGGCCGCAGTATTACCTGACCATCTGCGATCTCGTAAACGCGCAGCAGCTTCTTACGAGCCGGTTCTCGGTCCCGGTTTATGCGATGGGATCCAGTAACGGTGGTCGCTATGCGGCTGTAGCTGCCGGAACCGATCCTGCATTTGCCGGGTACGTGGGGATCTCCACATCAGATTGGGGGGTAAAGGATGCCTTCATCCAGCAGGGTTACACAGGAGATCTCATTCGGTTTGCTACTTCGCTGGAACCCAGTACCTATCTCCTGAAACTTACCCCGCGCCCGGTTTGGATTTTTCATTCGCAAGATGATCCGATCGTCCCGTTCGATAGCGGAAAGCAGTTCTTTATGAAGGCTGGCGAACCTAAAACATTTATAGAATTCAGCGGCGATCACGGCATCAATTCCGATGTTGACGACCGGATCATTATGCAATGGGCGCAAATTTATGGCACGCGAGGATTAATAGGTAATAGCTCTAGAGAGGTTTGAGACCGGCAATGGCAGAAGAACGGGAGATGGATGACGCCCGAAAGCGTTACGAATTCAAAAAGGCGCTCGAGAAGCTCGAGTTACAACAGGGAGACGGGACGGAACTTATCACAATCTATATTCCTCCTGACAAGCAGATCTTCGATGTAACCAACCAGCTCAAGGACGAATTTGGCCAGTGCGCCAACATCAAGAGCAAACAGACACGTACGAATGTCCAGAGCGCCATCTCCTCCATCCTCTCCCGGCTCAAGTACTACAAGCGCCCTCCAAAGCATGGACTCGCGATTTTCTGTGGTACGGTCAAACTCTACGGTGATCGCACTGATCTCCAGTGCACGATCTTTGAGCCGCCCGAACCTCTCAACCTCTATATGTACCGCTGCAGCTCAAACTTCGAGCTCGAACCGCTCAGGCAGATGCTCGAGGAGAAATATGTCTACGGGCTGCTTGTCCTTGACCGTCGGGAAGCTTACTGGGGATTTTTACGCGGCAACCGGATCGAACCCATGGGAGGTGCAAACTCAACAGTCCCGGGAAAGACGCGCAAAGGCGGTCAGTCCGCTGCCCGGTTCGGACGTCTCAGGGAGATTGCAATTGCCGAGTTCTATACAAAAATAGGAGAACGGGCCAGCGCAATATTCCTTGCGGAGAAAGATTTCTTCGAGCGGTTCAAGGGCGTGCTTATTGGTGGTCCCAGCCCGACAAAGGAAGAGTTTGAAGCAGGCAACTTTCTCCACCACGAGATCCAGAAGCGGATCATCGGGATCTTCGATGTAGCCTATACCAACGAAGACGGGCTTTCCGAACTTGTGGATGCAGCAAAGGACGCGCTCAAAGGCATGGGTGTCGTCAAGGAAAAAGCGTTGATGGACAAGTTCTTAAGAGAACTCGTGAAGGATGCCAGCAATGCGGCCTATGGGGAAGAGAGCATCAGGAAAAATCTTGAACTCGGGTCTGTCGACACCCTGCTCCTCTCGGCAAACCTCCGTAAATCCCGGCTCCGGATAAAATGCCAAAACTGTGATTTCACCGATGAGAAAACAGTTCACATCGATGCAGGAAAATCAGCCCTGGACATTCCCCTCGGTTCATGTCCGAAATGTACTGCTCCGCTCATCCTTAAAGAGGAGACAGATATCATCGATGAACTGACCAAACTCGCTGAACTGAGCAGTGCCAAAGTGGAGATCATCTCCGATGATTTCGAAGAAGGGTCGATCCTTTTTACTGCATTCGGGGGAATTGCGGCAATCCTTCGCTACAGGACGGGATACTAAATGGAAGACTATGAAGATCCATTCGAAAAAAGAAAAAATATCATTGTTAAGGTGCTCCAGGAGTCAGCCAATGAACTGGATGTCCAGCTGGTTGATGGCGGAGAACATGCTGATCTCGCTTCAACAATTGCCTTTACCCTGGCCAAAAAGCAAAAAATATCCCCGGTACAGATAGCACAGAACCTTGTCGGGATAATCAATAAAAATCCTGAATTTCAGGCAACCGGTACCCGTACTGAAGCAAAAGGACCCTATATCAATTTCACCCTGGATACTTCGTACCTTATTGAATCTTTGCAGGCTGCAGTTAAACCCGGGTATGGTTCGTTCCCAAAAAAGGGAATACGTGTCGTGCTCGAGCATACCAGTGCCAACCCGAATGGTCCCCTCCATGTCGGGCATATCAGGAACTCGATCATTGGTGATACGCTTGCCCGGGTGTTCCGGAAAGCAGGCTACAGCCTTGAAGTACAGTACTATGTCAATGACATGGGACGCCAGATTGCTATCGTTGTGTGGGGATTTGATAACCTCGATAGTGCCCGGCAGGAGGGGGAAAAAGAGGATGCCCATATTGCCCGGGTGTACATTGCAGCCAACCGGGAGATAGAAAAAGACCCGTCCATAACCCAGCAGGTAAACACCCTGATGCAGCTCATTGAACAGGGAGATTCGGCAACCGTGAAAAAATTCCGCAGCGAGGTCTCCCGCTGCCTTGACGGTTTTGCGGTAACATTAAAGGATCTCAACGTTGCCCACGACCGGTTTGTCTGGGAAAGTGATTTCATCCGCAACGGTTATACCAGCCGGATCATCGCAAAGATCGAAAAATTCCCCCAGGCACAGGATGAAGAGACCCTTGCACTCGATCTGAAAGAATTCGGTTTTAGCAACAAGTACGTAATCCGCCGGAGTGACGGGACTTCGGTGTACGCGGCACGCGACCTTGCCTACCATGTCTGGAAAGCGGCTAACTTCGACCGGGTCATCGATGTGCTCGGGGCCGACCATAAGCTGATCGCTTCACAGCTCCAGTGCACTATGAAGCTTCTCGGTGAAAAAGCACCGGAAATCGTCCATTTCGAATTTGTCTCCCTGCCGGAAGGTTCCATGAGCACCCGGGCCGGAAAATTCGTTTCAGCCGATGACCTGATCACCGAGATCAGGAAACGGGCATTTGATGAAGTAACAGTGAGGAGACCCGAACTGGATGAAGAGACAAGGAGATCAATCGCAAAATCGGTCGGGCTTGCCGCCATCCGCTATGATATCATAAAAGTAACACCGGAAAAGAGCACCGTCTTTGACTGGAACGAGGCGCTGGACTTCGAGCGCCAGAGCGGGCCCTATATACAATATGCTCATGCCCGTGCCTGCAGCATTCTTGAAAAGGCGGGCACCTTCACTGAATGGTATGAGCTTGAAACCGACCAGGAGATCGCACTTGCCCGGCAGATCGCAAAGTTCCCGTCGGTGATTGAAAAGGTTGCGGTTGAGCTTCACCCGCACGTGCTCGCCACGTATTCCCGTGAGCTTGCTGATACTTTCAACACGTTCTATCATTACGAGCAGGTTTTAAAAAGCGAAGGGAATACCCGGGATCGCCGGCTGACGCTGGTAAGGGCTGTACAGAATACCTTAAAAGAATCCCTCGAAACGCTGGGTATCGATGCCATCCACACCATGTGATGCCCTGCGCAGGCAGGGGTACCAGTTTTTTTCACCAGTGTCATCAGCAGCGCTCAAGCCCTGCATGTGGTGCAAGCGGGCGCTTGCCGGTGGGGATATGTGCTACAAGCACCAGTTCTATGGGATTGCAAGTCACCGTTGTGTACAGATGACCCCGACCCTGCGCTGCAACCAGCGGTGTCGTTTCTGCTGGCGCTCGTTTGAACACGAAGTCCAAAACGAAATAGAATGTCCCCCGGAAACGATACTGGCCGGCATACATAAATTACAAAAAAAGGCGCTTGCCGGGTATAACGCAGTGCTCGACAACACGGTTACTGATGAGCGGTGGCAGGAGGCGCTCGAACCAAAACACATAGCGATCTCGCTCTCCGGTGAACCTACCCTTTACCGGCCGCTTCCGGAACTTATCGACCTGTTTAACCGGAACGGATACACGACATTTCTGGTGAGCAATGGCACAAATCCCGGTATGCTCGCCCGCTGCCACCCGTACCAGATGTACATCTCACTGGACGCTCCGGAGGAAGAGACGTACATTTCCCTGTGTCGGCCACTCGATAATTACTGGGAAGACATAAAAAAGAGCCTTTCTCTTCTGAAGTCGCGCCGTTCTGCCGTCCGGATCACCCTTGTCAAAGGTATAAACGATTTCGCACCGGAACGGTATGCAGCACTCCTCCAGGACTCCGGTCCGATGTTTGTTGAAGTAAAGGGATATATGTTTCTGGGATACAGTAGAAACCGGTTGAAGCGTGAAAATATGCCGGAGCATGAACGTGTACGCTCGTTTGCCGAAAAGATCGCTGCTGCATGCGATTACCGGATCAAAGATGAGAATATGCTGAGCAGAGTAGTCTGCCTGGAGCGTGAGATATGAGGTTCAATCCTGAAGACTGGAAGAGAAAGACACATGAGAATTTTGAAAGGACATGGCATGAGGGACCATCGGTACTGACGCCGGCCGGACATGAAGGGAAGTACCCGCACCTGAATTATAAGCGGGCTGTGGCACACCCGATCTTTGCTACCATCAACCGGCTGCGCGAAACCTACCTCTCGCTTGGCTTTGACGAGGCTGAAAATCCGGTAATCATCGATGAAAAGGATATTTACCGCCAGTTTGGTCCCGAGGCTATGGCAGTACTGGACCGGGTGTTCTATCTCGGGGGGCTGCCCCGCCCGAACGTGGGGATCGCACGAAAGCAGCTCGATGAGATCAATGAGATTCTTCTGAGCCACCGGAGTCCTCTTGCCCATGCAGATTCTGTTCCGGCTGACCAGGCACATCGTCACGCACCGTACCCCCCGATGACAAAAGAGACCGAGGAACGCTTGCGGGAGACGCTCCATGCATACAAGAAATCTGAGATCGATGGCGATGAACTCACCATCGAGCTGGCAAAAGTGCTTGGCGTGGACGATGCCCTTGTTGTGCACATCCTTGAAGCGGTCTTCCCGGAGTTCCGGGCTCTCGTCCCCGAGTCCTCGCGCAGCACGCTGCGCAGCCATATGACAAGCGGCTGGTTCTTAACTCTCGGTGCCATCTGGGATCGCTCACCGATGCCTCTCCGGCTTTTCTCGGTTGACCGCTGCTTCCGGCGCGAACAGGCCGAAGGGCCCACACGGCTGATGACTTACCATTCTGCATCCTGCATCGTCGCAGGGGAGGATGTAACCAATGAAGAGGGGAAAGCTGTAAGCAGGGCGCTCCTCTCCGCTTTCGGGTATACTGATTTCCGGTTCCAGCCGGACGAAAAACGCTCCAAATATTATATGCCGGATTCCCAGACAGAAGTCTACGCACGCCACCCGGTACATGGCTGGGTGGAAGTGGCCACCTTTGGAATGTACTCTCCTTCCGCTCTTGCCGAATACGGCATCGGCGTCCCTGCCATGAACCTCGGGCTCGGTGTGGAAAGGCTCGCGATGATCGCGTACAATGCAAATGACCTCCGGCAACTCTGTTTCCCCCAGTTCTTCCCCCGCACCCTGACAGACCAGGAGATCGCCCGTGCAGTCAGGCTGCGTGAAGAACCCTCATCACCGGAAGGAAAGATGCTTGCCATCGCCATTGCCCACGTTGCCACTGCGAATGCAACAGCACAGGGTCCGTGCTCATTTGATACCTGGGAAGGTATACTCCGGGGTACCCGGGTGAAGGTGGCAGTTGAAGAACCGGAATCCAACGCAAAACTCTGCGGTCCTGCCTGTGCCAATGAGATCTTTGTCCACGATGGCTCGATCCTCGGTGTCCCGGACGCAGAAAAGTGGAAACAGGTACGTACCGAAGGGATATCCACAGGAATCACCTATCTCTCCGCGGTGGCAGCACTTGCGGCAGCACGGATTGAAGAGGCCGCCCGCTGCAGGAAATCCACCGTCGTCCAGGTGAAGATGGCAAAACTCCCCAGCGACATTAACTTAAAAATTGATGAATTTGCAATGAGAGCCGTCACCGATAACAATAAAAAGGTTGATGTTCGGGGGCCGGTGTTTTTGTCCGTGCGATCTACCATGCAGGAATAATTTTTTCACTTTTTTAACCGGGATTTTCACCAGCGAATTGCCGTTTCTTTTCGGTGATGTTAGAAATAGATAACATTAATATCCATGAATGTTGGAAATAGATAACATACAAGCGTGAAACCAATGAAACCAAGAAATCTGTATCGGATTATTATTGGAGCGCTGATGGTTATCAGCGGTATCGTCTCCATCCTGCTGACCGCAGGGGAAGCCAACATTGGAACAATGTTACTGGCTGCAGGGATTGTCTTTCTGATTACCGGTATCGTCCATCACCGGAAATACGGGGATGATCCGGAATCCGACGAGCGATCGAAGAAAATCGGGGCATACGGGTTGTCCTACGCATGGCTGACCGGCCTTTTCTTCATGTTTGGCCTCTTCTGGCTGGATTATCTTGGCGTGCTCAGACTCAGCGCCCAGAACACGCTCATGGCATCTATCCTTGTGCTTGCCCTATCGGCAGTGATCTACCAGACATATCTCTTCCGGAAAGGAGATGTGAAGTAATGGTGACAACAATCCACCGGAACGTGTTAATCGGGATTTTTTTTATTGCAGCCGGTCTTTTTCTTATCCTGATCCGTGGCTGGATGCCTCAGCAAATTATACTAGTCTCCAGCAGCATAGTTGCAACAGGCATTCTCTTTGTGGCAATTTCCGCATTACAACTAAAGGGTGTCAGTGAAAAGCCGGATATAATAGATGAACGAATTCTGAAAATCCGGGCTCATACATTCATGAAAGCGTATTTATTTTCTTTCACGATTGTCTGCGTTCTGGGCATCCTTGATTTTTCAGAATTATTGGTTATGAATTCCCGAACAGTAATTGTGATACTATTCTTTACCATGGGACTGAGTTCTTTTCTGTTGTCATGGTATTACAACAGGCAGGCGGATATCTGTGAGGGATAGAAGTTTCGGAGATTCCTGATGATCACCCGGATCAAGGAATACCGCTCCCGCCTGGGCCTCACACAGGATGACCTCGCCAGAAAAGTCGGCGTGCGACGGGAAACAGTCGTCTTTCTGGAGCAGGGGAAATATAACCCCTCCCTCAGGCTCGCCCATGATGTTGCCCGGGCCCTGCACGCGGGTATAGATGACCTGTTCATCTTTGAAGACGATGAGCCGGAGCCTGAGAGTCCGGAACAACGCGTAATACTTATAGATTAACAATTCCTGATTATGGAAAAGCCTGCCCGGATTCGGCGGAAATGACGGGACATTCACTTTTTTCCGTACAGGAACACAGGTCGCTGAGGATCAGTACAGCGGCCTCCTTATCGAGCGGCTGGTTATCATTCCCGCATTTTGGCGAGTAGATGCAGGACGGGCATCCCTCATCGCACCCGCAGTCCCGTACCAGTTCATGCGCACTCGAAAACAAGTCAGGAAGAATCTCGTAGGCTTTCTCGGCGAGTCCGATCCCTCCCTCGTAACCATCATATACAAAAACCACAGGTTCGCAATTCTCACCAAACGCCGGAGACGATAATCCCCCGATATCCCATCGGTCACACATTACATGCAATGGCATGAGTGCGATGATCGTGTGTTCGGCGCCATGCAGCCCTCCGGCGAGGTCGAGATTTGAACGGACAATGCGTTGTTCGGAATCCGGTGCGGGAATAAACCAGAATGCCTTTGTCCTGAAGGTAATCGGTGGCAGATCAAGCGGTTCCACACCAATGATGGTGTCTTTACGTTTGATCTTGTAGCCGGTATACTGTTCAGTCACTTCCACTTCGCCAAATGCGCACCGTGCACCATGTATCATCCGTGTCTCCAGGATCTCAATAATGGAGAGATCAACCTTTTTGAGGGGTTGCGTATAGTAATCCACGTCGGTCTCTGTCACCCTTATGGTGTGCTTCTCCAGGTCCATTTCGCTGACCACATACGTCTCTCCCTGGTGCAGCATGATCGCCCCGGTATGTGCCTCACGGTATGCCTGCGCCCGGTCCATCGTCTCGAGCAGCCGGCCATGGCACAGGATCCGGAATGTTGAACCGGGGATGCCATCAAGCCTCACTGCATCCGCAGCCCTGCCCCGCCCGGAATATACCCACCCGCGGCTTGTTTTCCTGATAAGATCACTCGATGCAAGCTCCGAAAGGAGCTCGGTAAAAGATTCCCCGAAATACCCCCGGTCCTGGTCCTCACGCAGGGGCAGCTCGGCAGCAGCGCAGAGCAGGTGACCGGAAACAATATAGGGATTTTTTGTATCGATAATCGCATGCTCGTACGAGCGGCTGAAAAAATGGTGGGGGTGACCCATGAAATACTGGTCGAGAGGGTTTGCCATTGCAACAAGAATTGCAAGTGAATCGCCCCCTTTTCTGCCGGCCCGGCCTGCCTGCTGACGGGTTGACATCATGGTTCCGGGATACCCGGCAATGATAACGGCATCCAGTGACCCGACATCGATCCCGAGTTCAAGCGCATTGGTTGACACAACGCCCTTCAGTAAGCCTTCTTTCAGCTGGCGTTCGATAACCCGCCGTTCTTCCGGTAAGTAGCCGGCCCGGTAGGCTGATATCGATTCTGCAAGACGTACGGATGAACGACGTGCATCCTCCCGTGCCCAGAGCGTTACAAGTTCTGCCATTTTCCTAGAGCCGGTGAAGCAGAGCGTCTGGAGATTGTCTTTCACACAGGATACCAGGAGATCCTTTGTCTCCTGGTACGTGGAACGTTCACCGATACCATCGTAAAACGGGTTGTACAGGACAAAATGTTTCCTGCCGTGCGGAGATCCATCCTCATCTACGAGCACAAATGGCAGTCCCGTAAGCCTGCCTGCAAACTCCAGCGGATTGGCCAGGGTTGCAGTAGAGAGGATGAACTGCGGCGCTGAACCATAATGATGGCACAGGCGCACCAGCCTCCGGAGTAATAATGCGATG
>CAYWHL010000074.1:0-11217 GCA_964457995.1 uncultured Methanoregula sp.
TGATCTTGAAGAAAAAAGGGTCGAGATCTGGCATATGGTTTTGTTGGAAAGGGTTACGATATACGTTTGCATCTGATTCCGGCAATAAGTTTCAGAAATATCCCTGTACCGGTGTCGTGTACCGGGTCTTGACCATGCTGTGGTTGCCGGCAATCACAATAAATGGTATCCCGGCAGCATGGAGGCGGTCGAGCGCCTCGAGCACCGTCGTATACGCCCGGGTCTTGGGCTTGACAGTATCGAAGAGGTCGTCTGCATGGACGAGGACCTCGGGTTTTTGTTGTATGATCTCATCTATCGCTTTTTAGAAAATTGTCATAGACCTGCTTTTCCCGGAGGTTCATGCCGGTTTCTGGATCGAGGCGGTTGAAGGCTGCGAGACCAAGGTGGGTGTCGGCGATGTGGATGAGGTGCATTGTCGTTGATTTTTATTTGGGGGTTGATGGGATATAAGAGGGTGGGGGATGGGGTGAAAATGAGACAAATAAAATGAATTTCAAATCTGTATGGACACTATGCTATACTCGGTCTCATCAAAGGAAAAAGCAAAGGTGGTCCACAATCTTATCGATCACATCCCCGAAGAAACAATGAGAGATGTGAAAAACGCGATGGATCAAAATGGTAAAGACTGGTGGATCGACCACCATTACGGTTTTGGGATGAGAGTCCGGAATCTACTCCGTGAAGGCGGGTTTGACTGGGGTCCTGTAGATATGGACGATTTATGGGTTGGACTTGTCGAAAGAGCGGTCAGGAAAAAATTTCGATAATATCCTCACAGCCTCCGAAGTAAATCTACGAATCTTTGGTATCCCCCATGTGTTATCCCTTCCCCTCATGATAACGGCCCATAGAAATGCATGGCGAGGACGGAAACTTGCCTTATTTTCAATGATCTTATCCTCGGGCCCTTTGGTCTTTCGATTATCATTAATAATTCAATTTATCGGGGGCGAAAAACCAATCGACGTAACGAACAATATTATTATGATCTCGCGAACCGCATGATAACTATAGAATTTTGAGGGATTCACATGGGAATTAAACCATCATACATTAAAAATCTCGGTGCTGAACTCCTGGCCAAACAGCGGGACTATTTTTCCAGTAGCTTTGATGAAAATAAACAGCAACTTAGCAAATCTGCCGTAATTGGAAGTAAACGTGTCCGGAACCGCGTCGCCGGTTATATCACAAGAAAAATAAATTCCAAAAAACGCACGTAACCTTATTCATGTTCAAAGGTATCCTTCCAGCAACAAGACTGCCTACGGAATCGATCCAAGTAAATGGAGGTTCTTTTCATCCCCCCATGGAATTATCCCATCACCGATGATAATGACCCATAGAAATGCATGGTGAGGACGAAAACAGACAGACTTTGTTCTCAATGATTGGAAAGTGCCTGTTTTTATCCGACACATTAGGAAATCAAGATTAAACATGGGATTTTGAACATATAGAAAATTCTTTATAATTCTATATCAAGGTTAAAACATTCCTGTAATAGCAGGGATGTGGAGAATTCAGTCATGGAGAGAAAAAGTATTTTCCATATTTTAGCAGTATTGATCGTGGTAAGTGTACTGTTTACGGGTTGTGCTACCCAAAACCCCGCCACAGTAACGCCAACCCCGGTTCCAACGGTGACAACTGAAATAACAGTTGCACCAATGACAACTGAAATAACAGTTGCACCAATGACAACTGAAATAACAGTTGCACCAACGACAACCAAAATAACAGTTGCACCAACGACAACCAAAATAACAGTTGCACCGACCACAGAGGCTCCCATGATGAACATCGTTGAAACTGCCGCAGCTGATGGTCGGTTTACCACCCTGGTCGCTGCATTGAAAGCGACACAGCTAGATAGCAACCTTAGTGGTCCTGGTCCCTTCACAGTCTTTGCCCCTACGGATAATGCTTTCAAGAAACTCCCGGCAGGAACGATCGATTCCCTTCTTAAGGACCCCCAGCCGTATTATCTGAAGAAGATGCTGCTCTACCATGTAGTGAATAAAGAATTGATGGCCACAAATATCATGAGACTCGGATCAATAAATACAATCCAAGGACAATCCCTCCTAATCGACGTCTCCAATGGTATGATTTTTGTGAATGGGAATGCAAAAGTTATTTCCACCGATATCGTCTGTAGCAATGGGGTGATTCAGGTCGTAGATACCGTCTTGACCCCACATGATTAAAGAACAACAATTAGGATCTCGAAGACATTTCATATCATCAAAGATCCAAAATTTTTCCTTCCCCGATGAGACCATGTCAGAAATTGCAAATCTGATACGTGAGAATGGTAAAGACTGGTGGATTGACCACCATTACGGTTTTGGGATGAGCGTCCGGAATCTCCTCCGTGAGGGCGGGTTTGATTGGGGTCCCATCGAAATGGATGATTTGTGGGTTGGACTTGTTGAAAGAGCAGTTAAGAAAAAATTTCGATAAAATCCTTAATGCCAATGAAGTAATTCTGTGGGTCTGAAAGATCCCCCTTGTGTTATCCATTCTTTAACGATTTCTGTCCAGGAATGAACCACTCAATCCATGATTTGACTGAAGTCAGCACTTATATTGACCATGTTCAGGGTTTCGTGGTGATTTTGTTACCTATGGTACAAAAACATAATAGATACTCTCATATGGTTCTGCTTAGAACCTTGAAGACGGAACACTTCACATGTACGCAATTGAAGCGAAGAATCTCCGCAAGTCATTTGGGGACGTCATAGCTGTAGATGATGTCAGCATTACTATTCCGGAAGGCGGTATCTTCGGGTTCCTCGGCCCGAACGGTGCGGGGAAAACTACTGCAATCCGGATGCTGACTGGCGTCCTGATTCCGGATGCCGGATCCATATCTATTCTCGGAACGGATGTTGACAAAGACCCTCTCACCGCGAAACTAAAGATGGGTGTCATTCCTGAGAACGGCACGGTCTACAGCGATCTTACCGCTGAGCAGAATGTGATCATTACGGCAAAATTTTATGGTATGGGTCGGGCGGAGCGTGAGACTCGGGCAGAAGAGATCCTTACCCGACTCGGGCTCATAGAGCGGAGAAACCACCTCGTACGTACGTTCTCAAAAGGGATGCGCCAACGGATCAGTATCGCATGCGCAATCGTCCATTCGCCGCCAATCCTTATCCTCGACGAACCGACCACCGGGCTTGACGTATACAGCCGCCGGCTCGTTATCGATACGGTTCGTCAAATGAACCGGGAGGGCAGTACTATCCTTCTCACCACGCATAATATTGAGGAGGCCAATTCTCTCTGCTCGACAATCAGTATCATCAACAAGGGCAAAATTGTTGCAACGGGAAGCCCCGAAAAACTCAAGAAGACCTTTGATACCTCACGGTATATCGAAGTCTCGTTCGATCAGAAGGTAGGACACGAAATGTTTTCGGTTCCCGGGATCAAACTGGCGGAGTCATGGGGCGACAAGTGGCGGGTCTATACGGACGACCCGGACCGGGCAGTGAAGTCCCTCGCTTCCATGGCGGAACGGGATCACCTTACCATCGTGTCTATTGCGACGTCAAACCCGACTCTCGAAGAGGCGTTCGTCCAACTCACAGCAGGTGCGTAGCATGGATCTGAACGTCTTTTTCCGAAGCATCCTTGTTATCACCGAAAAGAACATGCGGATCTATTATTTCAAGGGGCCGGTTGTCGTCTTCGGCCTGCTTTTTCCCCTTATCATGTTTCTCACATTTTTTATTGGCCGGAACCTTGACATCATCCTTTTCTTCCCCGGTTTCCTTGGTATGATGCTCTTCTTTACTGCATCGTCCGTCGGTCCCCTTATCACTCCCTGGGAGAAAAGAGAGAAGACCTATGAGCGGCTCATCTCCCTCCCCGTGATCCTTGAGAGCATCATCATTGGCGATTTGTTGGCCGGCGCAATCTTTGGCGTTGCTATAACGACGATTGTCTTTGTAATCTGTTATGAGCTCCTTAACCTCTCCATCATGAACACCGCGCTTCTCACTATATCGTTAATCCTCGGGTCGATCACTTTTGCAGCTCTTGGTACCCTTCTTGCCTCACCGACAACTGATAACCCGTCGAACATCATGATGCTTTCGAGCCTCATCCGGCTTCCGCTCATCTTCATCTCGGGTATTTTCATCCCGCTCAGCCAGTTGAGTGGCTGGGTATTGATCCTGACATCGCTCTCTCCCCTCACGTACCTTGTCGACCTGTTCAATGGGGCGCTGAACGGTAACGCGGTTTACCCATCGTGGATCGATATGCTCGTGCTCCTGGCAGTGATCCTCTTATTCATCGGTGGCGCAAAGGTTATCCAGAAAAGGAACCTGGTGAAAGGAATTTAGCGATAGCAATTGGAAAGAATGTGGAATGACACTGATTGTAAAGGAAATTCAGGTAAAAACTATTCTTTCTACGTCAAAAATTTGTCCCTACGTGATTAATCCATATACAGGTTGTCAGCACGCCTCTCTTATTGCTATGCACGCTTTATGAAAAGGGTAACTGGGCACAAGGAACCCTGGGGCGAATTTGTCGATGTCAAAATCAACGCCGCAGATTTTCTACGAGTGGAAATAAAAAAGAAGAAACGGAAAAAAGTTTGGGTAAGTGGAGTGTGTGACCCATACCAACCTCTAGAGGCAAAATACAAACTAACCAGACAATGTTTGGAGATACTGGCTCAAAATAACTGGCCGGTTGTAATTCAAACACGCTCTCCATTAGTTCTGCGCGATATAGATATTATTAAAGATGCTCAAGATTTTGAGGTCGGTTTTTCTGTCATCACGGCGGATGACCGAATCAGGAAATTATTCAAATCCAATGCATCACCAATAACCGACAGGATCAAGGCACTAGATGAATTGCACAAAGCCGGTATCAGGACTTATGCCATAATCGTCCCGACGCTTCCGGGAACAGAAGGGCTCGTAGAACTCCTCAAAGGAAAGATTGACTATGTATTGATCGACCGCATGAACTATCACTATGCTGACTGGGTATACCGAAAATATGGGCTGGAGGATAAGCTCACGGATGATTACTTTTATCGGACGAAGCAGGCACTTGCCTCTCTATGAGGTAAATAAATCGTGAAGGTGGATACGATTGGGGTCCTATAGTTATGGATGATTTGTGGGTCGGGCTTGTCGAAAGAGCTGTTAGGAAAAAATTTCGATAATCCTCGACTATGAAATAAAGGATCTTTACTATTGCCCCATGTGTTTTCCCATCCCTCTATGATAACGGCCCATAGAAATGCATGGCAAGGACGGAAAACACGTTCTCTAATAACATTTATCGGTTCTCATGTATATCTACCATAAATGGCTGATGATGAATTCCCCCCATGGGATGAACGAAATGATACATTGACAATATACAAAATTAGTGGTAAATTCGGTTGGCTTCATTTGATTGTTGCTCAAGAAAAAGAATCAAAAAGAAAATTTCTTCGATTGAAACGATTTCGGAATTGGTTTGCTATTCCGGATAGTGAATATTTCGCCCGAGTCCAAGAAATGATGAAGAAGGGGGCGGAAGAACTACAATGGTCATTTGATAGCTCAACACCAATTGAAATCGAAGAAATTACAGGATCCGAAGAAATCAAAAAAGAATTAAAATTGGAACATGATCTTCCTGAAGAGTTGGTGTGCTTCATCAATGACAATCCAAAAATTATTGAAGATATTATTCGGTTTTGCTCAAGAAAAGGCGATATAAAATATTTATCCGATTTATTGGACATATTGGGAGAAAATATTGTAAGTTCAAATGAACGTTTGCGTGTTGCATTCAAAGAAGTCATGCAAAAAATCTCTAAAGAAGATGCCAAAGGAATGCAAGATCTTGCAGATCTAATGAAGCATTGGAATCTTTTTCAAATTGCATCAATATCCAGTTTGGTAAAAAGCCGTCTTGAAACAATCCAAACATTTGAACAAATGATTCATGACGAAAACACCTACGAGATTGATACACCAGATTCAATACACAGAGTGCTTGAAAAAAGCATGTGGCTCATCGATGAGAATTATTTTTTGGTCCACTCGAATCGCTCACTTCGAACATTCATTGGCGATGAGATGAGGAACCAGCATAAAGATTTTGAAAAGAAGCGTTTTGATTTCGCTGTGGTTGATGCAGATAACAAATTGTTGATTTTGGAGATAAAACGCCCATCTATTGAGTTAACAAAGGATGAGATAGATCAACTGGAGATGTATTTGCGAATCACGAAACACTATAAAGCTAAGAGCTACCGATCTATCGAAGGGTATCTCATCGGTAACAAAATCTCTTCAGAAGCCAGGGAAATTATGGATTATCGGAAAGGAATTAAACTTATGACATATGATGATCTTCTCGAAGGTTGCAGAGAGAGATATTCTGCATATCTGAAAGTTATTGAAAAATAAAATGAGATTCAGATTGTTGAAGGGAAAAACGGATAGATAAATTGTCGAAATTCCGGTGAAAATTGATCTGACTTACAAAAATAATAAGTGAACATGGCAGCTCCTGCGAATAAGCGAGAAAAACAATATTCTCCATTATCTGCTCATAAGCGGTATAGGAAAAATTTAATTCCGCCCTTTCTTCAGATTCCTAATTTGGAATTAACATCTTGGACTAATTTTAGATTACCAGAGATGTTGTGGGCAGCGCTCATTATCTCTCATAATGAACGTGATACAGCTTTAATTCATTTCAGAAATGTTGTAGATTGCCTGACGGATTTTTCTGATAACGATCAGCCCCAAGATCTTACTTTGACTGCATTATCAAAAATACAACCACATATTCTCGAAGGAATCGTAGGTGCTCTTTGTAGTGATGATGATGTAAATTTATCATTATCTCCTTTGACCCTTTTCCCAAATCTGCCTGGAGGAAATATTTGGATAGAGAATTTGTATGAGCAATTATCATCAACAAAATGGGATCTGTTAAGAGCTGCAATAGTGAAATGTTATGATCATCAATCTCAAGAATCAACAGATTGTCGGTGGCTTAGACTGTTATTCCAGACCGTCAGAGGAAAAATGCATTTTGCACCGCATTTACAGCACAATATGGATGAGTATTTGGATTATCCCTATTATGGAGATATGAGAAAAGTCAGACCGTCAATTCGTGCAGCTGAAGGAGTGCTTGATAAACTTTATGGAACGGGGATTGAAACAAATATTTGGATTAAACAATTTTGGCAAACGTGTCTAATCAATTCCCCCTGTGAAAAGTTGGTACTCTCGATGGAACAGAAAAGAACATGCAATTCAATCAATATCAACAAAATCGATGAAATCATCCTACAACTGAAGGAACACTGTAATAAAAACCGCTTGGACAGTGCAATTAATCCAAGATTTGATACAATCTTCGGAATTTCATTATACTTACTCCAGATATTTAGAGAGATAGTAAAAAATCAAATGCAAAATACAATTCTTGGAAGAACGGCATTAAGATCGATTGTTGAATGTTTTATAACATTGAGATATTTATGTAAAAATGATAATCCGGATTTGTGGCTGGCATATAGAAATTATGGATCGGGACAAGTAAAACTGGCTCTTTTAAAGTTTGATGAAATCGGTGAATGCCCAAATTTCGTTAATCAAAGTACCTTAAAATTGAATATTAACTACGATCGTGGGGAAGAATTTTTACCTATAAATCTTGGGAATTGGGAACAAACATCATTGAGAGACATGAGCGAAAAATCTGGAACAAAAAAAGAATATGATTTATACTATACCATAACTTCAGGCTTTGTTCATGGGATGTGGGAAGCTATTAATGAAGCAACTTTTGAGTATTGTGGCAATCCGTTACACCGCTTTCATAGAATTCCAATAACCGGATGCCCACAGTTAAATGACGTTATTCCAGACGCGACTATTCTCATAAATAAAATCTTAGAAGATGTAGATAAACAATACCCTCAATTCCCTTATCGACTAAGATCTGGTCCAGAATAACGAAGATTCACTATCAATAAGGAAACGGTGGGTGTGGTTCCCGCCCATCTATACCCGCGTTTTCCCGACATCTACTGTCCATAGGTATTCTATAACCAACTTTGCAGGTGATCCATTAACCGACTCAAAAAGGTGCCTTTTATAATAATAAACAACCTCATTTCCCTTTTATCCGTTCCACATCTATCCTAAAATCCCGAGCGCGGTTCCCGGCTGCACTCAAATGTGAGACAACTGCCAGAATCGCTATCAAGTCATCTTAGTTCACATCAATGTTGTGAACATATCTTGCCTTTGTTGTCTTTGATGGGTACACTCAGGTGAAAAGGAGTTGGCACCCACACGAGGGAATGATGGAACGTGGAAAGGACGGAAAGAAACTTACATCATTTAAGAAATAAATGCCAGGTTCAAATCTCATTCTTCAAATCGTCTTATTACAGGAGTCAATTCCCGCTCCAGATTCCCAAATGCACTAGTAAAAGACGCTTCCCATTGACTGAACATCTCCACGCATTCCTGCAATTTCTTGATTTTCAATTCCGATTCGAGCCGGAAATAGAGCCTTGTCACATCTTTCTCCGGAATTTTCTTCCACGTAAACAATCCATAACTTTCCGCAATACAAGAATGATATTCCTTTCCCAGCCAGTCTATTTCGAGATAGAGCTCATCAAACTTTTTTTGCAATGCTTTCTCTTTTCGCAATGTTTTGTCATTGTTAAAGATCCGGTAACAGGAATCAACCTTTTTCCTGTACGTTTCATTGCGGATTATTTTATGATAAAATTCCCTGAACTGGATAAGCAGGGGAGCTGCCAGAATTTTTAACTGACGCTTATGGTGATAGGCAGCGGAAGTTTCTTCAAGATATTTCTGGTAATTTCCTTTCAGGACCTCCCTGACCCAGACTGCCAGCGGGATTTGCGGGTTATTGGTCGTGAACAGCGTCTGGTTCTTTGCATTCAGTCCGACACTTTGGATACCCTTCGAGATGAAAATATGATTTTCAGGACCGGTTTCAAATAGTGAATCATCAATGTAGGGAATTTTTTCCTTACGTCGATTGTCTTCTTCATTGAGATGAGAGTGATACCAGGATGCAAAATCCCTTGATCTCTCTAAAAAGTTATCCAGTAACCAGTACGATTCAATTCCTTCGTTCCGGTATTTCTTGTCTCTCTCTTCCAGGTCATTTGGAGAAATGGTACTGATTTGTATTTCAAAAACAATTTTCCTGCCATCCTTGATTGCGTATACATCCGAGATCCATGTCCGGTCCGGTGCCGGAAATTCGACGTACGTCTCCCAGTTTTCGGATTTACAGGTCCGGTATATCTGATATTTGATTTCCAGGTGCTCTCTGGACTCCTGTGCATAATTGCATCCGGTAGCAACCGCGTGATAGAAGTGCTGGGTTCCCTTTGTTGATATCCTTAAATGTCCTGGCGCTCCGCAACAACCCATCTTTACAAGTAGTCCCTTTTTATGCCGGGATTTCAGTTGTGCCCATTCCTCTTTGGAAAGGTCCGGGCCGATGATTGTTTCTCCATCGACAATTGCCTTGAGTGGCACAATGATCCCATTTGTTTTTTATCGATTAAATCCTGCCCGGAAATTTTTACCAAGGTTTAAGAAAATTCCGTCGAAAAAATCCCGTTCTCAATCCTCCGTAATTTTACAGTACTACTTTCAAAACTCCATTTTTCCTATCAGCAAATCCCCCAATCCAATCCCTTTCCAGCCCCCGTTTCCGGAAAATACCTAATGAAAGCCCTAAATGAGCCCCGATTGGGATCCGCCAACCCCCTGTTCGATCAAAAACTCCTGGCAATAGGCCTCATAACATTCATGATAGGATTTATCCTGATAGTTATTTTCTCCACAAAAGACGGCGTTCTCAATATTGGAACAATCATTTTTGCACTAGGGGTAGTGATATTATTCATAACCTATGAAAATTCCAGAAAATACTCAATAAATGGAGGAATAAGGCAGAATTCTCCCGGAAAAATGTACCCGACAACCAAGAAACAGAGTAACCTGCTCATCGGGGACTCTTCTGCAATCGGCGTAAGCCCGATCCCTAAAACAGGAATTTTTTCTGTGTCAGGTATCAGGGTTAGGCCATCTACGGCTTGATCGAACCTGCACACAAAAAGCGATTATATCATCAGATGAATACAATATACACTCAGGAATTCCCATGGCTGCTGTTGAACAGTATGTTGTTGATGAGAACGGCAACAAGGTCGCGGTCATTCTCCCGCTCAAAGAATACCAGCACCTCAAGGAGGATCTCCATGATCTTGCGATGGTTGCCGAGCGGCGGGATGAAGGTACGATAAGCCTGGCCGAGCTGAAGAAACGCGTGATGTGAGACGGGTTCATGGATCCGTATTCGGTAGCATTCAAGAAAAGCGCTGAAAAGGATCTCAGGAAAATTCCCAAAGAAATTATCCCGCACATTTTTGAGCACATTGAAAATCTGGTGAACGAACCTGTTCCCCACGATGCATACAAACTCGCCAGCGCAGAAAATTTATACCGGATCCGTGTCGGCGATTATCGCGTGGTCTACCAGGTGCTGCATGTGAGCCGCGAAGTCACCGTATTTTATATCCGTCACCGGAGTGTAGCATATCGTGGATTGTAGTTGCTGCCTCCAATAAATAATCAGCCTGAGTCGAGCCCCGTCCGGCAATCTCCGGCTGTGGGGTGCCCTTCCACTACTATCCCTGCCGACGTGTAAACCACGTGAGCCGACGTAAGCCCGATCCCCAGAAGGGGTCGTCCTTTCCTCCTGACCGTGCTACCCCCCCTAGCCCCCTTGAGTTTCGCCCCCTAATAGGTGCTATTAGCGGTGATTTTCTGCGTCGATTCAGCCCCGGATAAGCCAAATGAGCACCAGAATGAAGTATTCCCGAAATAATAGTGTCGCTTTTTCACGAATGAGGGTTATTTTGGGTATCGGAAACCACTTATTATGAAGTGTCTCCGACGGAGAATATGTTTGGGAAGATTGCAAGTCTTTTCAGGTTTCTTTTGAAAAATTCCGATCCCATAACAGGTCGTCCTTCCCTTGAGACCGTGCTACCCTACCCGACACCCTGAGTTTCGCCTCCCATTAGCGTATATTAGCGTTTTATAGCTCAAAGGAAATCGCCCTGTTTGGCGCAAATCGTGCGGAAAGTGCGTTTCT
>CAYWHL010000075.1:0-11050 GCA_964457995.1 uncultured Methanoregula sp.
TTTCCGCGCCTGCGAGCCGTGACCGGATAAGGCTTAACGATATCGTCGCCGACTCCTTCATCACGTCCCCGAGCTGTCCGGTAAGCGTAAGCTTTCCGGTTCCAGGCATGAATGTACACTCGATAAAAAGAATATCGCCTCCAACGGGTGTCCATGCAAGTCCCGTGACTACGCCAGGTACAAGTTCTTTCCTGGCCTCTTCCTGCCGGATCACCTCCTTCCCAAGAATATCGGTGAGCATATCCGCCTTCACCACGTACGGCAGATCAGCGTTCCCTGAAACTATCTTTTCGGACACAAACCGTGCAATACCGGCCAGCTGTTTTTTAAGCCACCTGACACCTGCCTCGCGGGTATATTTTTCAATGATTACCTTTAATGCCTCATCTTCAATTCTGAGTTTATCCGCATCAAGGCCGTGTTCTTCCAAAGTCTTTGGCAGCAGGTGATCTTTTGCAATGGCAAACTTCTCATTTTTCGTGTAACCCGAGATCTCAATGTGCTCCATCCGGTCAAGAAGCGGTGCCGGGATAGTTGTAAGGGAATTGGCAGTGGCGATAAACAACACATCAGACAGGTCATAGGGGACTTCAAGGTAGTGGTCTGAGAATGTGTTGTTCTGTTCGGGGTCAAGGACTTCGAGCAGGGCACTCGCAGGGTCTCCTGCATACGAGATTGCCAGCTTATCGATTTCGTCAAGAATAAAGACGGGATTTTTCGTGCCTGCCCGCTTTATGCCCTGCACAATTCTTCCCGGTAGAGCCCCGACATATGTCCTCCGGTGCCCACGGATTTCTGCTTCATCCCTGACACCACCAAGGCTGATCCGGACATATTTACGGCCAAGGGCATCTGCAATGCTCTTTCCAAGGCTCGTTTTCCCCGTGCCGGGAGGACCTGACAGGAGCAGGATTGAGCCCTGTTTCTCCTGTTTTAATTTCATTACTGCCAAGTGCTGGATGATCCTCTCCTTGACCTTCTCAAGCCCGTTATGATTGCTCTCCAGCACACGGCGGGACTCTGCAATATCGATACTCTTTTTCTCTTCTGTTACCCAGGGAAGATCGAGCAGAAGGTCCAGGTAATTTCGAATCACAGAACTTTCATGATTCTGGCTGCCTCCCGTTTCAAGTTTCCTGAGGTCCGAAAGTGCCTTTTTTCTGACATCATCAGGCATTTTTGAATTTTCAATTCTTTCCCGGTATCCACCGTCACCTGGACCAGAGCCATCACTTTCATTGAGTTCTTCCTGGATCACTTTGAGTTGTTCGCGCAGCATTGCCTCCCGGTTCGACTTGTTTACCTTATCGGATACTTTTCTGGCCATCTCTATCCGGAAGGTGATATTCTCTTTTGTCCTGATGAGGAGCTCAAGGAACGTGATGTACCGCTGCCGGACCGAGACAATCTCAAGAAGCGCCTGCTTCTCGGTAAGGTTGACCGGCAGGAAAGGCATGACGAACCCCATGATCTGGTCGACGGAGTCCATCCGGTCGATCGGCCGTGTGAACTGTTCAGAGCCCTGGAAGCGGCGGCTGATCTCGTGGATAGTGCTTTTTATATCCGAGAGGATCCGGGCCTGCAGTTCTTCCTCGAGATCCTGCAGGTCCGGGACCGGCTCGTATGCGGCATAGAACTGCCCGTCTTTTTCGGACAGGGAGACCACTTTTACCCTCTGTACTACCTGAACACAGATCAGGTACCCGTCTTCGGCTGGCTGCACGTGCGAGATTCGGAACAGGTTTCCGGTTTTATACAGCGACTCACAAGTCACTTCTGATGGTCGCGTGCCGCTTTTCACCGTCACGCCGACTGCATACGCAGCTTCGGGATCCTCTATTGCGGCCAGCATGAGGTCCCCGGTAGCCCGATCAACCTGGAATTTTGTCCGGCTGTTCGGGTAGACAACGATCTCAAAGAGCGGTATAACAATTTTTTCCTCTGTATCATTCGTTTGTGCTGATTGCATGTTTACCTCAATAATTTAGTTCGAATTTGCCTAACTAAAGTGCAGGATAAAAAAAATTACCTGACCTTTTGCAGGATCTCAGCCAGGAGATCCATCTCGTATTTATCCAGTGAATTCACCATCCGTTCAATCATAAGGCGCAGGGCGTACTGTTCGGATTTTGCAATTTTCTTTCCTTTCTCGGTCAGGCGGATGTACAGGATCCTCCCGTCATCGGGACAACGTTCGCGGTACACGCATTCCATCCGGACAAATTTGTTGATCATATCGGTGATCGTGGGTTTTGAGTTTCTGGTGATCTCAGCAAGCCGGCTGAAAGTGACTTCACCCTGTTCATCGATGGTTTTCAGATAGGCGATCTGTTTTACCGTCATATCCGGTAATCCGCATTCGGAGAAGATAGTGCAGGAGCATTCGTTTTTGATCCTGAGTAAGTTTTCAAATACTTCGAACAGATACTCCTCTCTATCCACCATACTCCGATCCTTCCTTAGTTAGGTTTTACCTAATTATAAAGATTCTGATCAGGGTACGTCCGGTCGGACAAAATCCTTGGCGGTTGACGACGTAAGAGTGAAACGGGCGGGAAGAGAGTCATCCCGGCCCCGGTGGAGCGGGAACGGAAGCCTGATTGCTTCCCAGCCTCACGTTACAGTTCGGTAGTTGAAGAACTTCGTTCTCCTTCACCTCGCATTTCAGTCTTTGCCGCATCGCACAGGAGTCGGGACTGATGAGCGAACCGGGAAGGACGTGATGAATGGGGTGCGAAAACGGCGCAGGTGGGAAAAACGGTCCCTATTAACAACCAGATACCATTCTCTGCCTTACTATGAACATAGATGACATCACCTTCAGATAAGCTGCAATAACTATATCATCTCATATTATCAGTCCCAATTATACCCGCACTGGGTGGAGGTGTGTACCCTATGTCAAAAATTGCCCTTATCGTGGCATCGGAAAAGATGGACAAACTGTATCCCGCTGTAACGCTTGCGACCACCGCGGCAATCTCCGGGTGGGATGCGGAGATGTTCTTTACGTTCTGGGGGCTGCTCGCTTTAAAAAAAGGGTATGAGCCCTCAGGAGTCAGCCTCGACTACAAGGCCTATGAAGGAAAACTGACTGAAGCCCTTGCTACCGGATCGATTCCCTACTGGAAAACGGTGCTTGAACAGGGGCAGGCAACCGGGCGGATCAGAATTTATGCCTGTTCAACTACACTCGGCATGTTCGGTTTAAAGCAAGAGGATCTCGAGAGTTTCGTTGACGGTATTGCAGGAGCGGCAACCTTCCTTTCAAAAGCGAAGGGTTCCGACGTTTCGCTCTTCATCTCCTGAGGGGGTGCACGGTGTGAACGCTGATATCACGGTGGACGCGAAATTCAAGTCGTGCCCGGGACCACTTATAGCTCTTGCGGATACGGTATCCAGGGCTCAGCCCGGACAGGTGGTAAAACTGCTTGCCACCGATCCAGCCGCCCCGTCCGATGTCAAAGAATGGGCATTGAGTGTCGGGCATACATTGCTGGCAACAGAAAAGAGCGGTGATGTCTACGAGATCTATGTCGGGGTATCCGGATGATATTCAGCGATATGTCACGGGATGTTACAGCCCTCCTGGAATCGCACGGCGTACCAGAACGAGAAGTCTATCTTGATTCCGAGAACTCCGGGATGATATTCCCGCAGGCGCTTGAAGCAATGAAGAGCGCGTACATGGGCAGTGGGAAGGGCCATCCGTCGATCACCCACCGGAAAGGCTGGGAAGCCTACGAGACACTCTACACATCCACCCTCAGCCTAGCAAAGGTAATACACTGCAAGCCGGATGAGATTGCCTATACCCACAGCGGCACGGAAGCAAATAACCTCGCCATTACCGGCCTTGCTCTGGCAGCAAAGAAAAGGAAGAAGATTATCATCTCCGCAATTGAGCACCTGAGCGTGGTATTCCCGGCCGAACAACTGGCCCAGGCGGGGTTCCGGGTAGTAAAAATCCCGGTGGATCGCGATGGATTCGTCAGTAAGGATATACTTGCCGGCCAGCTGGACAACGAGACGCTCCTTGTCAGTATTGCTCCCGTCAACCATGAGATCGGGGTCATCCAGGATATCCGGACAATCGTAGATCTCGTCAAAAACCGTGACGCGGAGATAAAAGTGCACCTTGATGCCTGCGATGCATTCACGAAAATCCCGCTCGATCTGGAAGCAACTGGTGCTGATCTTGCGTCATTCTCCAGCCACAAGGTGTACGGGCCCAAAGGTGCCGGGGCCCTGTATATCCGGGAAGGTGTCGAGCTTAAACCCGTCATCCACGGGCAGCTCAGCACCCAGAAACTCTGGGCAGGGATCGAGAACATCCCGGCGATCGCGGGCTTTGCAGCCGCCACATCCCTCATGCAGGAAAACTTTGACGCGTATACCGGCCGCATGGCCATGTTGCGGGACCGGCTCATCAGGGGTATTACGGATACGATCGATCAGACCTTGCTCAACGGCCCGGCCGGGCCAAAACGTTCGCCGGACAATGTAAATATCAGCTTCCTGAACTGCGAGGGGGAAGCATTAACCATAGAAATGAGCTTAAAAGGCGTGTACGTGTCGAGCGGGAGCGCCTGCACAAGCAGGGTGCTGGAACCAAGCCACGTCCTCCTCGCAATCCACCGGAAGTACGAGGAGGCCCACGGGAGTATCCTGATGAAGACCACACCGTTCCACACGCAGGAGGATATAGATTATGTTATCCCGTGCTTTGAGGAAGCGGTGAAACGAATCCGATCCATGAGTCCATTTAAAAAAGGAGGTTAAAACAATGTCAAGCCGAATTCCCCTTGCCTACAACCCGAAGGTGCTGGAGCTCTTCAGGAACCCGAAGAATCTGGGCAGGATGGAGAACCCTGATGCCGAAGCCGTTGCCGGAAGCCTGGCCTGTGGAGATATGATTGCCGTCTTCCTGCGGATCGATGGGGAGACCCGGACGATAACCGAAGCGATGTTTGAGAGTTATGGCTGCGCTGCAAATATCGCAGCGTCCAGCATCATGACAGTCATGGCCAAGGGCAAAACGCTTGAGGAGGCCTGGCAGATCAGCTGGAAGAATATCTCGGACGAACTCGGGACGCTTCCCCTCATAAAATCCCACTGCGGCATCCTTGCCGTCGGTGCCCTGCGACGGGCGATCCGGAATTATTTTTTGGACAAACCAAAACCCGCATGGATCCCGGAGAGTCCCACGCCGGACGAGCGGCATGCGGTTGAAGAGGAGAAACTGTTAGAGGTGCTTGCAAAACGGGCAAAACGGATGGAGGCCGAGCTGGGACAGGATTCCAAAGAGGGGAAGACAGGATAAGCGCGAAAAACCGGTGCCGGACCGGCTTCAGCCGGAACAGGTTTTGAGGGTTATGCATACTTGGAGAGTCCGGAGTACGTGTATGATAAAACCGGAGATACTGGTTTTTCTGCCATGACCTGAACGTTGCCTGATAAGAAAAGAGAATGTCGTCATATAAGGACTAGCTCCTGAAAGGAATTAAAAAAAAGATTGTTGTTACATCGCCGGGGACTGCCCGCCTTTATCGGTCGATGGCGGAACAAACGACGGCGGCTGGATCCCTGCCTTATTAAACTCTGTCCATGCTCTCCGGGTGACTTCGGATTTGAATTCAAACTCGAGCCGGAGGTCGTTGACATATCCCTTTGCACGGACACGCTTGTAGAACGGGAAGTCCTCGAGCAGCACCGTGTACGGATATTTTTTTGAGATGATCACGTACTTTGACGTTACAAGAGCCTCTTTAAGAATCTTCATTGCCTTGTCTGCATCGGAATCCGGGTGAATGAAGAGATCTATCACGATCATCATGGCCAGATCGCCGGCATTCCCGCTTGTTACCGGCTGGCTGAAGAGGGTAAAGTTCGGCACCGATACCAGTTCATCGGCTGGGGTTTTGATACGCGTTGAGCGGAGACCGATATCTTTTACCTCCCCGTACTTGTCGCCGATTGTTACCTTATCTCCAATCTGGTACGGTTTTTCAAAGATGATCACGACGCCCCCCACGATATCGGCAAAAAGATCCTTTAACCCAAAGCCGATAGCAGCACCAAAGAGTCCAGAGAACGCGACTATCTGGGTCAGTGAAGGTTCGATGACAGCAATGATGATGTAATAGAGAGCAAACGCGTAAATGAGGAGCTTTAAAAGGGGGATGATCATCGTGACCGATGTCCGGTACCAGCCGATCCGCTCGGAAAAGCGGACGAGGATGAAACTGAGCAGGTACGTAAGAACATAGGCAATGACGATGACTAAGACGATGTACAGTACCAGGTTTGCATCAATGGTTTTTATCGGGAGTTGGAGGTCAGTCGTAACATTAGGAAGTAGGGAAACAGCCATTGTTACCACAACCTCCGGGTTTTCCTGAGATAATCAGTCACATGTTTAAGGGCAAACGGCGCGATACTGTAATAACCTGCGCTGTCTATGACAAGATCCTGCTGGACGAGGCGGTAAAGCACACGGTCGATATCCATCTCTCCGGCCGCAATTGCGGAAAGGTCCTTTGCATGCAGCGATTCCATCGACAAAATGACAGAAAGGATAAATGATTCATTCGTATCAAGGGAGATGGTATACTGAGTCTCGGTGATTGCACTTAACGAGATGGTGTTATCTTTCAGGCTCGTATCCCAGAGCAGGATAGCAACACCGGGATTTCCATCTGATATCCGGTTGATCTTTTCAAAAATTATGTCCTCTATGGAGATCTGAACGCGTTTTTTCTTGGGCAGCCCGGAAAGCATCACGAAAAAATTCAATTTTATCCACGGAACTGAAATTTCAGTTGAAGTAAACGGTAATCGTACCGTGCGGTGGATTACGGAGAAAAAAATTGAACGCTCTGCGGTTCCCTCATCCAAAAACCGAATCTCACCGGACTTATGTCGTGTTAGGATAATCTGTTTGAGAACCGGTGTGTCTATCTTTGTTAAAGCGACGATAGTAGGGAAATACGCATCAATGGACATTACTGAGGACAGGTACTGCCAGCTGTAAGTATTCCATGTCGTGATGAAGATCTTTTTTGATGTGATCTGCATGCGCAGGAACGTATCAAGGACATCAAATCCCCCGATAACTCTTGTCGTGAGGAACTGGCAGTTGTCAATCAGGATGATATCATTGACCAGACAGGCGAAATCCGGGAGGGCATCCTGTTTAATGACAAATTCAAGGGGCTGGTAGTACACCCTGTCACCGTAGAGGCGCCTGATCTCGGCAACGATGGTCGTGCGGCCGCCCATCGGTTCTGCAACGATGGCAATATGAGACGGTGTGTCGGAACCGGAGTGTTCGATGGCTTCCGCGATGGTTTTTAACTCCCGTTCATAACCGATCAAATATCCCTCGGATCCCCCTTTCTCTTCACCTGCCATATCAAACCCGAATTTCCCAGTAGAGAAATATACGGGAGGATTAATAAAGGATATGCAAAATCCTGCACTATACCTGATATGATGGAGATGGGCATTATTTAAAAAATGGTGATTGATTATCCTGACAATTTAATCCTTACGCGAAGCAGGGGGCTCAGTAACGGTTGTGACAGTCACGGTTGTAGAGGATATAGTAATCCTGTCATCCTTTTCAATAGCTGAAAGGATCATCTCGCTCAGCCGTGTGCGGAGGAGCCGGCGGCTACGGGCATCGGTAACGTACCGTACCTCCAGCATGATCCAGTTATCCGTGAGTGTAATGTAGGCTGAAGATTCAACAACTTTCTTGGGAAGGTAATATTTTTCACCGATCCGTTCGATCTCTGCATCAGCCTGTATCGTGATCGAAGCGGTTTCCTTTTTTACAATGCCAAGAATAAGATCTTTTGCCAGCCGCCAGTCGCTGTCATAGGTCAGGGGAATGGATATCTCGTCCCAGATAAACGAATGGTCACGGGTGTAATTGTACAAAGGATGATTTATCACCAGGCCGTTTGGTATCATGAGCAGACGCCCTGTTGGCTGGTCCCCGGAAACCCAGCCCCGTATCTCCATCAGCGTCGTGGTCATGACACCGATGTCCATTACATCCCCGAACTTTTCGTCAATGGAAATCCTGTCGCCGACCCGGTATATGCTGGAGATCATGATCAGGATACCTCCAACAAAATTCTTGAAAACATCCTGCAGGGCGAATGCAAGGCCGGCGCCGATGATACCGTACGACACAATGAGCGAAGAAGTATCGGTCACCCAGATCCGCAGGCAGATGGCGATGATGAAAACGATTGACAGTACCGAAATGACCTTGTTTGCAGTGTACCGGGTTTTCAGGTCTGTTATCCGCCTGATAATGAACAAGCCGATAATAACCTGGAAAAAAAAGTACATGCCAGTCAGTACAAGGGAGGTGTAGAAAATGTCTGTGATAAGCGGGTCATTGATAACATACGCGACTGCACCAAGCCCTGCAGAGAGAAGGACAAGTACAGAGAAAATGAGCAGTTTTCGTTTCATGAATTAATACTACCAAACATTCTCTTCTTTCCTTTTCATTTATAAATAGTATATGGAAGGCCCCGGCATACTATATTCAGGCAGAGTTGTGATGAAACTCATACATGCGAACAAAAAAGAGACGTCCCGGAATACCACCGGCGTGTTGCAGGGTTGATGCCAACCGGTGCCCTGCGTCAGGCGATCCGGAATTATTTCAGGGACACAACAAAACCCTCGTCAATCCCGGGGAGTCTCACGCAATATGAATGGCATCCGGTAGAGGAGGAGAGCCTTCCGGAGGTGTATGCAATACGGGCAAAAAGTATGGATGCTGAGCCCGGACAGGGTTCCAAAGGGGGGGAAGAGTCATGGAGAACCGGGACATCCTTCCTGCGAGTACCGTCCTGGATTTGAAACAGGGATACTGCACCGATCAGCACCTGGATCGATCGCTCCTGCACTGCCGTGACAACCGGTCCGCATGCCAGATCGGTTCTGAAAGCCTGTGCGTTATGGTCGTTTTCAGTACAAGGTCAACTGCCTGGGCAAGATCCACCTTGTGCCCGGCAGAAACAAAGACCGGCTTTGCATTCTCGACAGTCCTGACTGCCATGCCGATAACCTCATTTTTGTCAAGGATCGGCTCTGTGGATCCGCGTTCTTGGCCGGGCATAGCGACATTCCCGGTCAACAGGCGCTGTGCCACACCGATCGAAGGTATATCAAGGACTATACCGACATGGCTGGCAATACCGATCCTTTTCGGGTGCGCATACCCGTGCCCGTTGATCAGGAGGAGATCGGGAACTGTTGTGAGGCTGCTGAACGCCTCCAGAATCGCCGGTCCTTCCCGGAATGAGAACAGCCCGGGAATGTAAGGAAACGGAACCTCCTGTTCCGTAGAGATTTTTTCCACAATATCAAGCCCGGGAAACGTCATTACGACAACGGCAGCATAGATCGTGTCCCGGGTATATGCAGCGTCAGCTCCGGCAACATGTCGGATTTCCTCGATATCAATCGTTCTTTTTACTATGCAGTTGTGCCGCAACATCTCCTGGATCTTTTTAGCTTCTGTGGGATCGACAGCCCGGATGAATTCAGAAGCTGAATATTCCGGGTATTTTTTTCCTGTATGCATTATCATATCAGTCCGTTATTGCCGGATATGGTTCCGCTGCAACTGTTATGTCAGGAGAAATCACTGGCAATGTATCATTATGTACAGGACATTCCCACGTCCTCATCTTTCCGACCGGCATGAGATACAGCGGCGTCTGATCCTGCGACAGCCCAAGTACAGACTGTACACCGCTGTCATCAAATGCCCCGATGGCAACAGTCCCGATCCCCAGCGCGTATGCCTGCAGGTATATATTACCGGATGCGTGACCTGCTTCCATGTGGACATAGCGGATACCCCGCTCGCCATACTTCCGCGTGGTGCGGTTGTAATCAGCAGCAATGATAATCACGGCAGCCGCATCGCGGACAGACGGCTGCCTCAGGGCGCTGCGGTAAAGATCCTCCCGTACATCGCGCCCAATGACCCGGTCCAGTGCATGGGATTTTGGAAGGTAATGGTACACACCATCGGACAGCCCGGTCACATTCCCGCAGGCTACATAGATCTCAAGCGGGTACAGGGCGCCTGCTGATGGTGCGGCGCGTAGCCCTGATAGATTGGTCAGCCCCTGCGCAGACCAGACAAGCTGGGAAATTTCTGAAATATCCAGTGGTGTTGTGGCATACTCCCTGACCGATCGACGATTTGCAACAGCTTCTGCTACCGATACCGTTCCGGTCATTTTTGGTGACGGAAGAGCGATGCGGCTGTCTGCTGACTGTGTGGTGTTTTTCCCGGGACTGGCAGATAAGAGTGAAAGTATGATGAACCCGGATGCAATAATGCTGGCAGCGATGACCATGAGGATAAGAACCGATCTGCTCACTGCAAATGCCACAGGTACCCACCTTCCCACATGATATGTGTCGGCTTACCCGATCACCAGCGTATCCCGAATCCGGAAAATTCACTGGTTGGTTCGTGCCTGGTAACTTCCAGTGTCTCAACCCGGATTACCGGATCACTTTGTGCGTTTACCATTCTTACAAATGTGTCAAGGGCATTATCGCTGCCCTCGGCAACGATCATAACAGAACCATCAGACATGTTTTTAACAAATCCGGATACCCCGGTCTCCCTTGCGCAGTCAGTGACAAAGTAACGGTAGCCAACTCCCTGAACCCTGCCTTTTGCACATGCCGTGATCCTCATCATTATGATGAGAATTGTATATCTCCAAATTAAAACTTCCCCGTCCCGACTGCAGGTAATCCTGTGCAGTTCCTAAAAAACCCCCCTGCTGATAGCCGGTTGAACTGTCAAGGTGTGAGACTGAAAACCAGGTCACAGGTTCACCATGGTGAGTATGGAAGTATTTGTCGGCACAAGCGGGTGGTCGTATGGCTGGAACAGGGGCGGGAACCTTGCCTGGTACCTCAAAAACTCCCGCCGGAATGCCCGCGAAGATACCCTTAAACACCTCCCCCTCCAAACCATATCCCGGAGAGAGAA
>CAYWHL010000076.1:0-11049 GCA_964457995.1 uncultured Methanoregula sp.
AGTACTATCACTGAAAAGGTCTATTATTCCATTGATAATGGACCTTGGGTGTTGTTCGATATAAAAACTCACGCATATAATGCCACAACAACGGAGTATGTAGATTATGCACAACTCGATGTGACGAAACTCCCTCCGGGAGGTTACAGGATAATGGTATATGCGACCGTTGCTGATGCTCCCGATGCGTCTATTGTTACCGATGTCAAGCTTGTTGGAGGGAAGGGGAAAACGTTCATCAAACTTGAATAAACCTTTTTTACTAAAAACGGGCCCGGCGGGAATCGAACTCACCTCGTTAGGTTCGAAGCCCAATTTATCATTCTGATTGCCATTGGTGCTCTGGGTGTCCTATACTGTCTGCTATACTCATGATATGGGGTGGCCTGTAGCAAAAAACAGAGTGTGAGAAAGAATAAGATATAATATTTTTTTCTGGCAATATAAATTGATATTTTATTATTTAAAAGAAGAATTAAAGTCATTTCAAAATAGATTTGTTTATATACTGTTATATGTAACCATATCTTTCAGAGTGATTATTATGCGAGCGAACGTCGGACTATTATTTTTCCTGTGCATCCTGTTTCTTGTAGGGACGGGAACGGCAGCTGATACATCAAATATCACATCCTGCAGTCCCGATTGGGTTATTGCCAATGGTGTTGACCAGTCAACCATCACGGTGAATGTCGCAAATACCTCAGGAGTATTACAAGGAGCGAAAGTAGATTTCCTGGTCAATAATTCCATATATGGTTCAGTGAGTCCCTTAACGGTAATTTCTGATTCATCCGGACAGGCAAAAACCACGTTCAGGGTCAATACAAAGAGCGGTACAGCAAATATAACCGCAAAAATCAGCTATAACGATGAAGGAATTCCTGTCACCGTGGAAAAGAGCGTCCTTTTAAATATTGATCACGACAGTCCCTATTACCCTTATTTTTCATATCCGCTTTATGGGGAAGTTGCATCTTATGTACCATTCAATATTTCAATTACTGACCGGTGGGGAAACCGTATTGATAATCGAAGCGGGGACCATGTAATCCACCTTCACGTTCATGGTCCTGCCCCGGATGACTGCAGCTTTGCAGGATACGGGCATGATATTTCCCCTGCACTTGATCCAAATGGAAACCTGTCAGTAAGTGTAAAATTAACGACTAAACTGGGGTACAACAACATTTTAATGGACGCATTTGGAAGTATACCGGATAAATTCGAATGGATTGTTGCCGAGGCGACGGGTATACCCTATTCTTTGACAGGGACTATCTCTGATGGAGGGATCCTCCCGGTTGCCTCTAAAGCATTTATTATTGACTATTTCCTCTATGATGAATACGGCAATCCGGTTCGAAATCGATCTATCTGGGTCAATACTACCCTCCCCAATGAACAACAATTGTATACATCAAATTCTCTGGGGCAGATCCGGTTATCATATGGTCCCAAAATCACCGTAAACAACATCACAATCACCGCCATTTCTGTCGATAATCATACCGTTACGAATCAACTCGTTGCTCACTTTATCAATTCCGGGCCGACAAATATGGTGCTTGCAGTAACCCCGCAGACCATGGCAAGCCGGGAAGTTGAACCATCACAAAAGGCATTTATTCGGGCAACTGTTATCGATCTGTTAGGAAATCCCGTGGCCGGTGAATCTGTAAGATTTGCCATATCTGGTATCAATAATGATGGATTTAACGTCAGTTTGGTAAATGGTACCCCCAGTTTCAGCAGTTCATCCGAAGTAGATAACATCACTGCAACAACCGATAATGATGGAAATGCAATAGTGCTTTTCTATCCCGGTTCATTTGCCCTGCGAACTGAACCTGGCTATAGTAAAGCAGCAAATGCATCCTGTACTATTGAAGCGCAATGGAATTCTACCGTCCGTACGGTATCGGTAGCCTGGAAAAATTATCCGTATCTCAGTGTAGAAGCAGCTGCAGCACCGCAAACCGTCCGTCTGAACGAAACCTTTGACGTCAATATCCAAGTGGTGGGTGACGGGTATGCGATGGGCGGGGCCCCGGTGACAGCACTACTGGATCAGGATTGTTCAGCGAGTATGAAAAATCCTGACAGTAACGGTCTTACCCGGTTAGGAAGTGCAAAAGAAGCAGCGAAAGCGTTTGTGGATGAGATGAAACAAGGTCAGGATTACATTGGTCTCATCTCGTTTGGAACGGATAATAATAATGAATTTCACCTGGCCCCTCAGGCTGATCTGGGACTTGTTAAAAATAAAATCGACAGTCTCCTTCAAGGCAAGCAATCAAAATATCTTGGTCCGTCAATAACTGAAGCAATGAATAATATTACCGCAACTCAGCCTTCAAGACCTTTAGACGAAGTCCGTGCGGTTATCGTTCTTAACGACGGGAACAGTAATATCGATAATCAGGGAGAGATGGATGCATTTGTAGCACTAGCCGGAAGTTCCATTCCCAAAATTTACATCTTTACCGTCGTATATCTCGATGGATCGCCAACAAATGACAATAAAAAAGTACTGGTAATGATGGACGAATTAGCAAACCGTACCGGTGGAAAATTGTTCACACCAACAACTCCGGAGGAACTCAGACAGGCATACATCGATATCGCCGGCATCCTCCGGACATTGGCTGGCGTGAATGCCACCATGCAGGTAAACTATCAGAATGTCGAGGTAAACAGCACCCCGATGCCGGGGAAGGACGTATTTGATTATGTTCCCGTAGACAATGGGGCAGCATCTCCCGATTCACGCACGACGATTCTTTGGCCAAATAATACCCGTTCCTTCAAGAACCAGACCGACGAGTGGAATACCTATAATCAACTGCATTTTGATATCGGTACAATTAATATCAGTGAACGGTGGGAGACAACCTACCGTCTCAAAGCAAACCAGACGGGACTGATCAAATTGTTCGACAACACATCGACAATCAGTTTCAATGATGGGGTAGATTTCCTGGAGTTCCCTGATCTTTTCATCACGGTAACTCCCAATTTTACACCTATCGGTTCACAGACCGGAACGCTGGATGTATCAAATCTTGCGGTAACCAAATCCGGGAGTATTTCCGATTTTATACCGGTTAAATGGAATCTGAAATACATCGGATTTGCTAATGTAACCGAGACGATGTGGTATTCTCATAATAATGGACCCTGGTTTCTCTTTAATACAGAGTCAGATATCGAACCAGGGGATTTCCTTCATACAGAACAACTGGATGTGAGAAAACTCCCCCCCGGGGGTTACCGGATAAAAATCCACGCGGTCGCCCCCGATGCTATTGACGATGAAGCGATCACGGATCCGATTACGGTGGGTAGTAAAGGGGTCTATATCAAATTAGAATAATCCATTTTTTTAAAAACTATAGCCCGTAAATACCGTGTCCATATCCATGGGTCAAAAATCCGACGTATTATAGTGTTATGTGAGCATTGGGCGTTCTCATGGTATTTTTAAGTGCCTGAATGCAGATGGCCAAAAAGTAAAAAATGCAATAAGAACGAACGAGGTATAACTCTTTTTTCTGGCATAATAAATTGATATTTTTGAAATAAAACGAAGAATTAAGGTTTTTTTCAAATAAATATGTTTATATACTTTTATAGGCAATCATTTCATCCAATGTGATTTGTATGCGAGCGAAGGCTGGAATTTTAATCATTACCTGTTTATTGCTTCTCGTAGGAACGGTTGCAGGGCACCTACCTGACACCTCAACGATTACGACCAATAATCCATGGGTTATTGCCAATGGTGTTGATCAGACCACCATTACGGTAATGGTATCGAATTTGTCACTGGGATCCATGCAGGGAGCCAGTGTGATGTTTACAATAGATAATCCGATATATGGTACTATTACGCCGGTAAATACCACATCAGATGCTTCCGGGAAGGCAACCAGTACCTTTAAAGTCAATACCAGGAGCGGAACTGCCATTATCACGGCGAGGATTACCTCGCATGATGGATATATTGTTACAAAAAATGTTATCCAGAGCATAGATCATGACAGTCCCTATTATCCCTATTTTACACATCCGCTTTCCGGGACCGTTGCATCAGAAGTACCATTTTACATAACGATTACTGACCGGTGGGGAAACCGGATCGATGACAGGCGTGGTCCTCATACCATCAACCTCCAGGTCCACGGTCCTGCCCCTGATGACTGTGGTTTTGCAGAAGCCGGATATGCCCATACTGCGTCCCGAACACTTGATGTAAACGGAAACACATCAGTAATGGTTCAATTAACCACCAAAGTTGGTCCCAATAACATTTTAATGGACGCCTTTGGAAGTATACCCGACAAACTCGAATGGATCAATGCTGATACAAATGGTATACCGTTTTCGATAAGCCAGGCCTATGCTCCATCAGGATCTCCACCCTCCCTTCCCGCGGACGGCACAAGTAAATTTACGATTATTTATTCACTACTGGACCGATACGACAATCCAACGAACCTGCAATGGGTATGGGTGAATACATCCATCGCAGGGGAGGAACAAAAGTTCCAGACAAACTCTCTGGGGCATATATCAATAACGTATGGCCCACGTTCGTCAATCGGGGTTATTAATATCATTGCAACAGCGGTCAGTAATTCTACTGTTACCATCAGCCAGGATGTAGAATTTGTCAGTACTTCAGCAACGAATATGGAGATCACGGCAAATCCCGAGACCATGGCAAGCCGGGATGTCAATCCCCTTATTACCTCAGAGATCACCGCATCGGTAACTGATATTATGGGAAATCCGGTTGAAAATGAACCAGTAACATTCTCTTTGGGCACCGTGAGATATCCCGGGGGACCGTATGATGTAACATCGTTACCGTCGCTGGTAAGCAATACCACAACAACAGATGCGGATGGTCTTGCCACAGTAACCTTCATTCCTGGAAGTTTTAGTATGGTAAACAGCACGTCAGCAACCGGTAACTGTACAATCACTGCCATCTGGGGGAATATCAGCAAAAACATTCTGGTAACATGGAAGAATTATCCTTACCTGAGCGTGAAAACTTCGGTGAATCCTCAGACAATTGCCGTAAACGATACCGTGGATGTTACCATTGCATTTAAAGGAGACGGGTGGGCAATGGGACCAAATCCAATTGATGCTGTCATGTGCACAGACCGGTCAGGGAGCATGCTCTACAATGATACTGATGGCATTATTGATGACCGGATGGTTCATGCAATGAACGCCGGAAAAATCTTCAATGCAAATATGGGTACGAATGACCGGGTCGGGCTCGTATCATTCGGGGACAATAGTGCTACCAGTGGAAGAGCGGAACTAAGGTGGGGGTATTCATACCAGTATGGGGGAGCTCAATGGGTCGGTAAGGATAGTACTTGGACGGGCGATAATTCCTACATAACAACAAATTATATTGGAAATCCACGGTATTATGGAACCACCCAGTTTGCGAGTATTGACCAGAACCTGAGTTTTATCCGGACTATGGTGAATAATTCTATTAACAGGATGGTTCCCGCAGGTGGAACCCCGATGCGGGAAGGATTATACCGCTCCGTGAAAATGCTGAGAGATTACCCCCGGGCAAATGCCGTGAACGCAGTTATTCTTTTAACAGATGGAGCATGGAATACAGGCGGAAATCCCCAGGGGGGAGCAGGAGCGACCTCATTCAGCGGTGTTGGAACGGGGAGTGTCATTACGTGGGCAAAAAATAGTAATATAACCCTTTATACGATTGCGCTTGGCAGCGATCCCTCCCAGACCGAATTGCAGGCATATGCAAATGAGACCGGAGGAAAATTCTATGCTGCTCCAACTGCCGATCAGCTGGCTACCATTTACTCGGCCATTGCCGGCGAACTAAAAGTAGATGCAGGCGTGAACACCACCATGCTTACAGATTTCGAGAATGTTAATGTCACTGGTATATCGGTAGCTGGTGCCCAGGTATATGATTATGTACCTAATTCAACCGCTTCGACAAGGATTCTCTGGCAGGACGGAGTAACAAATGTGACCAACCAGTCTGCGGACTGGGCACTCGATAATAAACTCGATTTCACTATCGGTACAATAAAAGTCGGCGAGACCTGGGAGGCGACATTCCGCCTGAAAGTCAAACAGAGTGGCAGCATTGATGTGTTCGGCACGAATTCTCTCGTTTCCTTCAATGGTGGTGCATCCACCCTGACGCTACCACACACATTCCTCATGGTTGTGCCCAACCTTAACGCTACCGGTATGGGAACAAAAACGATAACTCTCTCGAATCTCCTGATTACAGAACCCGGGGAAATCAAGGCTCTTCTGCCGATAATGTGGAATACGACCTATACTGGAAATATGACCATCACTGAGCAGCTATATTATTCCATTGATGATGGACCCTGGGTGCAATTCTCAACAAAAACAATTCCCGGGTATGCTTCCGAACCTGTCGCTATGGAGTATGTAGATTATGCACAACTTGATGTGACCAAACTCCCTCCAGGTGGCTACAGGATAAAGGTGTATGCCTCAGCACCCGATGCGCCGGATGCTTCTGCCATAACCGATGTGAAGCTTGTCGGAGGAAAAGGGAAAACGTTTATAAAACTTGAATAAATCTTTTTTTTAATAAATCAACGGACCCAGCGGGAATCGAACCCGCGTCCTTGGGTTCGAAGCCCAAGAGGATGTCCTCTACCCCATGGATCCTTCCAATCTCTTTTATATCAAAAGATATTAAGTATTTTCTACCGATAATCTAGTGAATGATTCTATCCGCACCTGAGATTATCCGCCGTCTCGACCAGGGTTACAGGAAGGGAAACCTTGTCATCAGACCTTACAACAGCGAGTGCCAGCAACCCGCATCCTACGATCTGCGTGCTGCCGGTGACATGCGCCTTCCCAAAGGTTCATGTACGCTTGTCCCCACGTTTGAATGGGTCGAACTTCCCATGGATCTTGCCGGAACACTCCGGTGCAGGTCCTCATTCGGAAGGCGGGGAGTCCTTCTGGGTGCAGGTTTTGTAGACCCGGGATTTCGCGGGCAATTGACGCTCTGCCTGACCAATATGGGTAGCGAAGACCTTCATATCCAAAAAAATGATCGCCTCGTGCAGATAATCCTCCATGAAGTGCGGGAAGGCAACCAGAGTTATTCAGGACGTTATCAGGACAGCAGGGGAGCAGTGGAGGCAAAACAACCATGATCCGAACTGAAAGAAAGTATATTGAGATTCTTCGTATTCTCAAAGAACACCGGGATCCTCTGGGAGCAAAGCGGCTTTCGGAACTAATGGCAGAACGGGGTTTTGTCCTGAGTGACAGGGCAGTTCAGTATTATCTCAGTTACCTTGACTCGATGGGATTTACTGAAAAAATCGGTAATCAGGGCAGAATATTGACAAGGGTAGGACTGGATGAGACCGATAATGCTCTCGTTGATGACCGGATTGGTTTTGTTATTTCAAAACTCGAACGCTTAGCGTACCGGAGCACATTTGATCCTGCAACAAGCACAGGTGATGTCGCCTATAATCTCTCTATTGTTCCCGTGGAGTCATTTGAAAGAGTAAAAACTGCATTTGATGAGGTTGTGAAGGCAGGGTGCGGATTCTTTAATTCTTACCGGATAGTTGATCGGGATCCCCGGGTTCCTTCAGGATCGGTGGGATTCATTACACTATGCAGTATCACCATGGATGGAGTGTTCCAAAGAAATGGCATCCCGGTAAAAATGGCGTATGGTGGAAGGCTCGAGATCGAGAAGGGGATGCCAAAGCAGTTCAAGGACCTGATCGGCTACCGGGGAACAACAATAGATCCTCTCGAACTTTTCATTTCATCAGGACTTACATCAATATCAGGCTACACACAGTCACTATCCGGTATTACTCTGGCAAATGTACGGGAAGTTCCCTGTTCTGCGAAAAAAAAGGTAGAGGAGACAATCCGCCTCATGAATGCGTGCGGTTTTGTTTTTCCCATCGCAATGGGAAATCAGGTTTTCAATCTGCCTGTGAATCCTTACCGGTTGTCGATAGTTGCGTTCAGCGGACTTAATTATATTGGAAATACCGTAGAACACGGTATTGAGATTACTACTGAGATCGGTGCCGGTAACATTCAGTTTGCAAAAGTGATGGAAATCAATTGATTATATCCAGGAAATATCATCTTTCTTGTATTTCTTTTTCTCTTTCCTGTGGGATGGCTGGGGAGATTCTGTGACCTGATCTGTGTTCTCCTTTTCACACTCTGCAATCTTTGGTTCCTCATGACTTTTTTTCGATTTTAAATCAGTATGGCTGAGTGCCGAATTCCGTACATGGCGCGTCTCCATCTTCTGAATACCTTTTCCCTCAAAGACAGCGTCGTTTGATTTATGTGCAGAATGCTTAATACCGACTTTCGGTTCTTTTGAACCGGCGTGCCGCACATTATCTTCAGGACGCATTATTATGGATGGATCTTCATCGGTGACATCGACACCCTTCTTCTCATCTCCCGGGTTATGAGTGCCCTTTGAACCTGGATTTTGTTTCTTTTTTTGTATGATAACGGTTCTTTTCTTTGGTGCCTGTTGAACGACTTCTGCAGTATCGGATGGTTCATGTTCTTCTATTTGGGCAGACTTGTCTGAAACACCTCGTTTTAATCTGATGACTTCCCGAGACGGGGGAGGCGTTGGCACTACCGGTTCAGCTTTTTGCGTACGACCAGATATCGCCTTCATTCTTTGTCGCTGAAGTTCTTTCTCAATTATCTGCCGTTCCATCTCCTTGGTTTTCAATCGTTCATTTTTGGTATGTGGGGCATATTTTTCATCCAGTCCCCTGATATCTGTGCCATGTGAGGATTTTTTGATTTTAGCCAGTTCATGAACTGATGTACCAGGGGTTGGTCTGATTGGAGCTGGTTTCCTTATTTGATGTGCCTCGTCCTCCGCTACAACTACACGATGCCGGGATACCTGAGAACCGGCACTCTTCCGTATCCCTGCCTCATCTGCAGATAGCGGAGGTATCGCCTCTTCAATAATCTGAGGTTTTGTTTTAGGGCGAGGGACGGTCTTTTTCTCAGCAGTTCCTGGTTCCGAAGAGATTTTTCGCCGCAACGCTGGCCGGGGTGGGATTACTTCACCGGGAGCCTCACGTTCAGAAGCAATCTCTTCCTCCTGATGTAAAATACGTACAGAATCGCGCCACGATGATTTTTCTTTTTTATAGGCAGTCCCGGAAAGAATGAGAATTTCATCTTTTAACGTTCCTTTTTCCCGACCGGCCAATGCTCCCACGCTTTCGCTGCTGATTGGCAAACCCTCAGACAGGGCAAATGCATCAGATTCTGATTGAATTGATTTTATATCAGCGTCCTGAATGTGGGTTTTATATTGTTTCTGGATTTCCTTAAGTTCGGTGATGCGGGGAATATTTTCAAGCCCGGAGAGCATGATGATAATTGCCACATTTTTTGTATTCATCACCGGATAATCACCGGATCTGGTTTCCAGTCCTGCAATACTCCTGTCAATCCATTTTCGTACTGTCATATAACCTTTAAGGGACAGCTCATGAGACGGCCCGGCGATAAGAATTAACGCCTTGTGCGCGCTTGTCATATCGCAGGGTGTCGATATTTCGTGATAGATTGCCTGTTTTGCAAGGTCAACTATCCGTGATGCTTTTATTGTGTGCGAATCAGCGAAAAGACTGGTCGGGCGCAAAGCCGTTAAGAACCTTAATGGATGATGCGGAAGACGTTCCACTGCATACCCGATGGTAATATACCCCATCCCTTTCATCGTATTGAGAACCTCACCGGAGTCAAGAACAACCTCTGCAAAATCGAGTCCTCCATCTGCCTTGAATTCACCGGCTCTCAAAATGAGGCTGATCCTCCTGACAATTGCCTCGTTCAGGAGTTCATATGTAGCAAGTTGGGAAGAAATCTCAGGTTCACGTTTACCAAAACCCAGTCTTTCTGCCAGGCCTTTTTCTTTTTTATTATTAAGTGTCGATTTCTGAGCCTTGATTTTTTTATACCAGGTTTCATTATCAAAGAGAATGATGCCGTCAAGGAGTGATGACAGCATATCGAGATCATCAGCCGCTTTTGCAGAACGCCGTTCTCCTTCGGCAAGACAGGGAAGCGTGACAAGACCAAAGATCGGCTCCAGGACAGAGGAACGAAGTGCACCGATGATATGCGGTGCAACATCCACCATGCTGCCACCGAGCCCAAAACATATGAACAGTGCATCAGTTTCTTTACTGTCAATATCGTGAATGCGTGAAACGATTTCCCCTATATCAATTGTTGCGGTCTGGGTATCTTCCATCTCTTCTGCCCGGATATCCATGTCCAGTGGCGGGAAAAACAGTTTTGCATTTTCAGGCATACCGGCAAGCTGGGCTAATGTGTCCGCATGTACATCAATCGCAAGTGCCTGGACGCACTCGACTTTACTGCTGCGCTGATCTGTTGTATAAAGATTGTTGACAATCCTGCAGCCTGCTCCGCCCAAACCAATAGCAAGAATACGCATGACCAAATCCTATTTTAACCCTATATGGCTCCCTGTAGTTTAAAGTACTTATTACCCGCTGGAAGTTCAAAATCTTTAGGTTACTGCTTCTTAGTGAGGTTTGTCAGGAAGGGGATTTTCTAAAAAAAACCGTATGTGAAAAAATAATAAATGTAATTATTCTCATGGGAAATCCATGAGACTTATTTTACCGGGATATTTTATGAATAGTTCTGAAGAATCCACGCAATTAATTATTGTCCGGGAAACCATCAGATGTACAACTGAATGAGTATATCTCGGTGCGTCTCCCTCCGCTCAAGGACTCCCCTGCAGATCAGGTATGAAAAAAACGGTAAAATGGGCATATTTTGGGCGGATAGAGCAAAAGGGTCAACGCAAAATGATAATTTATTTAAATGCGTGGACGGCAATACTCCATGAGGTGAATAACCCTTGACATATGGAATTGAATTTGTACCAGGAAATGTCAATGTAAAGCAAGTTGT
>CAYWHL010000077.1:0-10990 GCA_964457995.1 uncultured Methanoregula sp.
TGGGACCGGCCCCTGCTCGAAAGGAAATCTGCCGCGCTCCCCTGCATGAAGATCGCGGGAACGTTTGCCCGGATCGATACTGGAGGGATGAGGATTGCGCTCCTGCATGGCAATGACCGGGAACTGCTGGAGACGCTTTTGGGTTGCGGCTCTCTCGATCTGCTGGTGTATGGGCACACCCACCGGCCGGAGGTCAGGAGGGATGGGTCTCTGCTGATCGTAAACCCCGGCGAGGTGTATGGGCACCTGACTGGTAGGAGCACCGTGGCGCTCGTCGATACGGTGAAGCGATCGGCCGAGATCGTGGAGATATGAGACCACCTTTTATCGGATTCGAGAATTCTATTCATGCATCTGACTTCTGATATCTATTATGCTCCAGAAATATGTGCAATTTGTAATGGATTTGGAAAATATAAAGGAGCATTCTTAACCATAAAATGTCCAGCATGTGGGGGTAGTGGAAGTATTTTAGTTGCACAACCTGCTCACAAATGAGGTATTTGTAATGGGACAGGGGAGATTAAAGGAACACTATTTGGTACTTATGGATGCGATGTATGTAATGGAACAGGATGGGATCATACTGAAAGATAAGGCTTTTTCAATTCTATAGAGGTAAAATTTTAATTCTTAATCATGGCGTGCAGTCCCGTGGCAGTATTGCCCGGTCTGTAAAATGATTTTACCAGATTAATTGTACCTGTTGCTGACATCTCAACACTTCCGTAAGCCGGGCTGCAGGATTTCCACATACAAACATACCAAGACCGTTGCCACTTTTCTGATATGTATGCACCAGCCATTATCCCACTGATCACATTCAGACTTGAGGCATGGTGTTAGTGCAGGATTAAAGTTCTGCGGATCTTTCACCATTTTAAAAATTGTATTTTCCTTTGAGCACCAGTAGGATTCCATAAATTCGGTTTTATCCCGTTCAAAAAAGAGTAAATACCGGCGAAGAGGTGAAAATGAAAATCTACCAGGGCTGCCCTATCTGCCAACAGGTCACAGAGCTATGAAGCGCAATATGAGAAAAATTTACAAGTTATGTTGAAGGGATGGATGAAACGTAAGAGTATTATTTTAGGCTCTGCCATTGTGCCAGATGAAAGGAATAAAACGGAAAATCTTTTTTTTTCAAAATACAATTCTAAATCTTTACTATTAAAAATAAATAGAACTAAGTACTCCGTTCCACCAAGCGTTCTCGTTCGAATGATAGAATTTTCACTTTTTAATAGCGGCTTTAACCTTCACCATGACATCTGGCGGGATTGGGTCCATTTTATGGGCAGTTTTTGCGTGTTCTGCAATTTTAGTCATCAGCTCAGCATCGGTGGGAGCAGAGGTCTGAAACCCACAGTTCTTAGCAAAACATACAAACGATGGCATTTTTTACACCAATGTGTCATTATTCTATGTCTATTTATGTTTTTTGTAATCCCAGTATATCCGAATCATCTGCAGCGAGAGGGGGGGGATCTTCAAGCAGCGACAGGAACCTGATCATGATTCAGGAAAAATTGTTTTGGTAGAATGGTCAGAATCCCCCTGGCAGCAGTATTCATTGATGCGTAATTCCTTTTTTTTGGGTTTTCTGATTTGTATTGATATAACAAAAAAAAGCATCTGAGATGCTTATTCAGTGTATGTCTATTTTTATGTATCTTCTGCCGGAAATAATACATGAGGCATTAGTTTTAATCAAAGGTAATACACTGATGTTTTTTTTGGTTATATGCATGTTTTTGGTTTTCACATACAGACTTAAAAAATCGGAGTGGTTTGATATCATCATGATTATTTGTCCTTATAATCATCTATAGTTCCTGCTGAACACATTCATCCATTCCTTCCCCGATGTTTTAATAAAATGAATTAAGAATGCAGAATAGGAATATTTTTAGGGGAGTTGTACAGTTTTCAAATCAAGCTGAATGTCGACTATACCTTTTGGGGTTACCGTCGATTCCCGTCTGACAATCACACCATTTTTATAGACTTCCAAAATGATTCTGTCTGCAGACCCATCTTTTTTCTGAAGGGATGCCGATACCGTACCTTCGTTTGTCGATATCTGGTAGAAATGATCACCAGTATCGGTCACATCAATCTGGTTCCCCGGTGTACCAATCCGTCCGATATATGTACCTGGATACGAAGCCCTCACCCATACACCCGTTGGAGGTATCATCAGTTGTGTCGTGGTGGGTACCGGAGTTGTTGTATCTACTGAAATACGCGTGGGTTGCAGTGTTGGTGAGGGAAGTTTTGTTACCAGGGGCGTTATTGCAGGAGTAGTAGTCTCCCCGGATACTCCAGATTGTCCAGGTACGAAGTTTGCGACTACTACGAGACCGCCAATAACTGCAAGGATGGCAATGACCAGGATACCGATTGCAAGATAATTAGGTGGTTTTGAAGCAGGTGCATCAGGTGCAGAGGTTGAGACCGGCGGCGGAGATGCCGGTTCCGGGGGCGCCGGTTCCTGGACAGCAGATACAGGAGATTCTGTTTTTTGCAGCACTGGCCAGAGAACAGGAGGGGTTATCACCGGCTGAACCGGTTGAGATTCTGCTGGAGCAGGTTCAGCCGTTTTCTCGATGGGCTGTTTCTGGAACAGGGGTGAAGGGTGAGTACGAGGTACCGAATCTTCAATCAGTGGTTCAATAGAATGGATGATCTGTTCGATAGGCCGGACCTGTCGTTCTGTTGGCGAAGCAACAGAAGGGGGAACGGGAATCTGTACCTGGGGAACAACAGGTTTTTTTGCCGGAATGTTTACTGCTGCCTGGTGTTTAATCGGTGTACCGCAGTGATTGCAATATGTTGATTCATAAGGAACACGATTTCCGCATCGTGAACAGAACGTGCCTGAGGGGAGGGAAGATATCTCTATAGGGATTGGCGAAACAGGACTTTCATCTCTGATCTTGCCCAGGGGACGGGCAATTTCGATTCCCTTTTTTTCCGGACGGGGAATTGTCTTACTGCTGCGTACGGAGGCCGTACTTTCACGGGTTGGTAAAGTTCCACCATCAGGTACCTGGGTATCAGAAGGAATCGATTCCTGGGAAAAGGGGGGAATGAGACTTTTCAGTTTCTTTGCCCATTCATTACATTCCCGTTTTCTTTCACCTCCTGACTGGCGTAAAAAGGTGAGAACTGTATCATGCTTTTCACCAGTGCCCGTAATGGTGGTAAGTATTAAAAAGTGGTCCCGTATGGCATTTTCTCCGGTTTCAACATTCCTGATAGTCTCCAGACTGATTTCCTGCAAAGGAAGGACATTCTTTTTGCTGTCAGTCAGAATAATACGCTTGGAAGTAAGTATCGCATCAAACGAGATGGATTTGAGTTTAATATTACGTGTTTCCAGGATTATGGACTCGTCACGATCCAGATCAGGATAAGCCATAGTACCACATTCTTAACTATACTTGCGTTAGCAACAGCAAATAAGTATTTGTTGTATATTTGGATCCTATTCAGATAATAAAAAAATCAGAGGTATTCCTTGTCATTCATATAAGGGCGGAGTACGTGGGGAATTTCAACTGAACCTGTCTCATTCTGGTAGTTTTCAAGAATGGCACGCATGACACGCGAGGTAGCGATTGAAGTTGAATTCAGGGTGTGAATGTGGTGTTTTGATTCAAATTTACTTCTGTCCCGCACTTTGATGTTAAGCCGTACTGCCTGGTATGATGTACAGTTCGAGCAGGAAACCACTTCCTTATAAGTGTTCTCGCGGGGCATCCATGCTTCAATATCATATTTTTTTGCTGCAACTGTACCAATGTCACCTGTGCAGATATTTACGACACGGTAGGGAATCTCCAGTTTTTGGAACACATCTTCTGCATTCGTCAACAACTCCTCATGAATCTGCCAGGAATCTTCAGGTCTGCAGAATACGAACTGCTCAACCTTGGTGAACTGGTGGACGCGGAACAAACCTTTGGTATCAAGACCGTGCGCACCGATCTCACGCCGGAAACATGGGGATATGCCGGCAAGACGGAGCGGGAGATCTTTCTCTTCAAAGATCTCGTCCCGGTGCATTGCAGCAAGGGGGTGCTCGCTTGTCGCTATCAGGTAGGCATCATCCCCCTCAATTTTATACATGACTTTTTCGAAATCCCCGAGATCAGTGACTCCTTCGTACGAGGAACGGTTGATCATGTAAGGAGGGATAACCGGCGTGTAGCCTTTTTGTACCAGCAGATCAATTGCAAAACGCTGGAGTGCCATATCAAGGAGGACAAGGCTCCCTTTCAGGAAATAAAATCCTGCCCCGGAGATTTTTGTCGCCCGCTCGAAATCAGCCCATCCCTGTTCGGCTGCCAGCTGACCATGGTTCTTCAGCTCAAAGTTAAAAGTCCTGATCGTTCCTGCACGTCGTATCTCAACATTCTCAGTATCGTCTTTGCCGACAGGCACACTTTCGTGCAGGATGTTGGGCAGACGCATCAGGTAGGCACGAATCGTATCTGCAATCTTTAATTGTTCCTCATCATGATCCTTAATTTTCAGGGGAAGGCTTGCAGCTTCAACCATAAGGGCTGCAGTGTCCAGTCCGGATTTTCGTGCCGCATTAATCTCCCGGGCTATAGTATTGCGACGTTGTCGCAGGACATCAGTTTCAATTTTAAGTTCGCGTGACCTGGCATCCTTTTTCAGCAAATCATCTATCCAGGCAAGCTTTTCTGTATCATTTCGTTTTTTGAGATCTGCCCTGACAATATCCGGGCTGGATCGAACAAACCTGATATCCAACATTGATGGTACCTTCTCGTGAAAACGTATCTATATACTAATTAACAAATATACCTCATAATGTATCGCCTTTACACTTGTTGTTCAATGGGTAGCCTGAGAAAATTTTAAAAAACGGAAAGAATGGCAAAGTCTGATCAGATAAAAAAATTTAACCCGATACAAAAATACCATGACTTTGTCCAAGCCCTGATATATCAATGACCTGACAGACAGGAAGGAACGATATTTTAGAAATAGTATCGTCCCTGATAATTATTTTCACAAAAACTCACCAGCACTGTTTTTCTCGCGCATTTTCATAAATAAAGACAGGAGTTATAACCTTTCGCCCTCGTGTGAATAATGTCCGCCATTGAATACAGGCAGCTGTCTTTTTAAAAAAAATAACTTGTTGGGAGTAATACTGCAGGATGTTCTCTCAACTTAATGAATAATTCTCCACACACCAAAGACCCCAATCCTTAAGTTCTATGAAAGAAACTGGGATCAATATGCGTCCGAACTGGGTTCTGCTGTTTGTGTTTGGGATAGACAGAGGCAACCTGTCGGGCATGACGGATTACCGCCAGCGTTACGCATCAGCAAAAATCCCCGGGTGTAATCTTTTTGCTTTGATCTTCAGCCCCATCGGAATGAAGAAGGGATGGAAACGTTTCATTAATGATCTACCCTTTCCTTCAAGGTTCCTGTACCGGGATGAATTCCAGCAGGAGTACGGGAAACTGGATCCCGCCGTTCCTGCACTCTATATTCAGTCAGGAAAAATCATTCAGGAGCTGATTAATGCTGATGAAATGAACCATATCGCTTCTCTGGATATTCTTATCAGTTTTGTTACAAAGAGACTGCAACAGTACCTTTCCTCGTGACACAGAGTTATCTAAACGCAAGATTTTTTTTAAAAGTAATACACCTAATGCAAAAAAGATCTGGTTATTAAGAACACAGGGACAATTATCTTTCACCGAAAGTGAAGGCAGTGCGTATTCCGGTTGACTGGCTGTTTGTGGATCGCAGTCTTTCCATTCCTATGAGGATCAATGGGTTATTTTCCTTTGATGTGAAGATATCCGATACCGTAAAAGGTGAGCCGGACTATGCTGACAGCCCTGTAACAACGATGAGGAAAGTTGTATGGTAATGAATTCGGGGGCATGGGAAGAGGATTATACCCGCAGGGGAATACTCTGGGGTGGGGTGACTCATGATCTGCCAGAACTTCCTTTGGACTCTTGTGTGCTTGAACTTGGGTGCGGTAACGGCAAAACACTCTCATCAATGATTCATCGTGGGTGGGATGTGACAGCAATCGATTTCTCTCCACAGGCAGTTTCATTAAGCAGGGTGAGATGTAAGAGTACATCATCGTGTGAATTCATTGTTGCAGATGCTCACCATTCACCGTTTAAAAGCAACTCATTTGACGCAGTTTTCGCCATTCATATGTTAGGACATCTGCGTGACCATGACAGGAAACTGATGCCGTGCAAACTGGTACATTCCCTTAAACGCGGGGGTATCCTGTTCTTTTCTGATTTTTCAACTGATGATTTCAGGTGTGGTTCGGGCTATGAAACGGAAGCCGCAACATTCCGACGAGGGACAGGTATTATCACCCATTATTTTTCCCGGCAGGAAGTAATTGATCTTTTTTCCAACCTGACTCCTGTTTCGGTCAGAATTCACGAGTGGCCGATGCGAGTACGGGGAAAAAACCTGGTACGTTCGGAAATAAAAGGAGTCTTTGTCAAATAACGCTGTTCCTCATCCTGGTGCGAAATGTTTTATCATGCGAAACTCAATTCCTTTATCAGGAGACTGTTTATGAAAAAAATCCTTTTTCTTCTTGGTTTTTTCAGCTGCCTGTGCCTGACTCTTATTCCTGCGGTCAGTGCACTGGGTGGTGATGAAGGCTGGATCACAATTACCTGCAATCTGAATGATGCTTCTGTCAGCTTTGATGGGGAGTACAAAGGAATCATCAATGGGGGATCCCTTACCGTCCCTGTCTATACCACAGGAACTCCCTATCAATCCTTTAGTGTAGAAAAATCCGGGTATACGACCTATACAGGAGGATTGGTAATGCCAGGTTCAGGACAAACAAGAACCTTTTATGCCACGCTGAATCCAATATCAACCCCTACTCCGGTTCCCCCTATTAATTATGGTTCAATATATGTCGAATCGATTCCTTCAGGTGCACACATCTATTTCAATGGCAACTACCGGGGTCTGGCTCCGCTTACAATCTATGAAGTATGGCCGGGAAGTTATGTGATTCATGCTGAACTGGATGGTTACCATCCCTATTCTGCAACGACTACAGTATCCAGGGGTATGCAATCGAATGTAGTGTGTCAACTCTCCCAGCTCGACACAACAGGGGCGTTATACATCCGGTCAGATCCTTCAAATGCTGATGTGATATTGGATGGTGTATACAAAGGAAGAACTCCGATCACCCTCAATAATATCGCTGCGGTGACACATATTCTCCAGCTCGACCATGCCGGATATTACGACTGGAAGTCCACCGTGGATGTGCCCTCCGGGGGGACCAGGACCATAACCGGAACATTAAATCCGATACCTGCCAGTAATGTTGGCTGGATCTACGTCTCTTCAAGTCCCGGGGGTGCTTCAGTGACCCTCGATGGCAATCCGGTGGGGCAGACTCCTTTCAGCGGATCCCTGAAACTTACCTCTATTCAGGTGGGGGAACATACCGTTGCAGTTACATTATCCGGGTACCAGCCATTCACCACAACAACAAATGTTCTTCCGAATACGGTCTCTGAGGTTAGTCCAATTCTAAAAGCCTCTTCGCCCGTTACTGCCAAGGGAAAACTTTCAGTCTCATCAGTTCCACCAGGAGCAAATGTATTTCTGGATAACAATTTTATGGGTATTTCCCCCCTCACTTCACAGGATGTTTCTGCAGGCAGCCATATCGTGACGATTAAACTTGACGGATACACAGAATATTCAAGCACAACACAGGTGAATGCAGGAGCAGAAAGTACGGTATCTGCATCATTAACAAAAGTTGAACAACCAACCCAGGAATCTGCCATTGGTCCGTTAATGGTTGGTTGTGCTCTTGTGATCATGGGCTTTCTGACAATCCGGAAACTAAAAAAATGATAATTTTTTTTAAATTCAAAGATTTTATCGTTCACGACAAGGTATTTGAATAATTGTCTCTTCACCAGAAGACAAAACGGGATTCTGTGAAAATTTATGAGAAGATTTTCAAACCTTCATTATCTACTTTTGTGGTAATTGCGATTTGAAGTCCAAGGGGTTTGAGTATTTTTTCCAGTGCATTTTTATCAAGTCCGGTAACTACTGCGATTGAAGGTCCCACGGTATATCCAACGGTTTTTTTGAAGACAGCAACAAAATTTTCGATTATGGATGAGCGACCGTAATCTATCGCAACACCGTTTTTTATACATCCTACTTCAGCCGTGCAATAGCACTGGATTGCAAAACCAATTCCGCCGCCCCCGGAATGATCAGGCGCGAACCGGTTCATATCGAGCACAGTCAGATGAATTCTCGCCGGGGCTTTAACGGTAATTTTTCCTTCAATGAATTTTAACGTGAGAGGGTTGGGAGCGACAGGGCAGTGTTTCTTATCGGAACCAACCCCACAGGGAAAGACTCCTGCACTTTCTCCGGGTTCGCAACGGAAAAGGAACAGACGACGAGAAAGGGATCCTTGTCGACAAGGATACCACCTATTTCTTCTCCTCTAACCTCATCCCCTTGTTATCGATCTTCGTCTCCACCGCCACTTTGAGACCCAACTCCGCGATGGCCTTCTCTAGGTCCTTCCGGCTCCGGTCCGTGATCACAGCGATGGTGGGCCCGACCGATGACATGCCGACGAAGTTAAAACCTGCCTCGCGGATATGAGCCATGTACTCATAGATCCGGAAGCCGTGGTGCTCCACTTCCGCCCGCTTGGACCCCCGGAACTCGATCTCCCACATGATGTTGCCGGTCTTCTTCACGTCTCCGCGTTCCAGCGCCGGAATTAGATCCATCAGTACCATGTGGCACTTTATGTTACGATCCAAATAATCCAGATTGCGGCCCCGGTTCATCAGAAGTTCGATCTCCCGAGTGCCCGCGGACGAAATATCGGATGTTGGGATGACAATGAAGACATTCTGCCCCTCAGCAAAAGTGTGTTGATACGCGAGCGTTAGATCATCCCCCATGATGGCCATACCACCGTGAATGGAGACTGCGGGGCCGACCCCGGTCTCGAAGGCGAACGCGATATTCCCATCGCCCGTCTCTTCCACGAAGTTGTAGCCCATCAGGAGCCGGAGCTGGTCCTGGGTGAGGGGGGAACCTACCGCCTGGTTCATGGCAGTCAGGGTCGCGATGGAGATAGTGGAGGTGGAACCCATCCCCACATGGTGGTACTGGTGGTCCCGGGCGGTGATGCGGAAACCCCCCTTATAACCGACAACCTTCCTGAAGATCTCCACGTGATGACGGAGAACCGGTGAACGGTCATAGTTGATCTCCACTTCCTTCGGGGTGCAGGAGACCTCGGCAGTGCAGTACACTTGCACCGCGAACCCCACTCCCCCACCGCCGGGCTTACCCGGGGCAAACCGGTTCATGTCCAGAACTGTAAGGTGAATCCGGGCAGGGGCGGTAACTAACACCGTACCCTTCACCGGCTTCAGGCTGAACTTCTTCTTCTCGAATCCCAAGGTATTGATCTGGTTTCCGGGCAGGAACGGCAGTAACTCATACTCCACGAGATCCAGGTCCCCACCCCGTATCATCAGTTTCGGCATATACTATCACACCTTCGGATGGTAAAAGCAGATGTTCTTGCCGTCGGATTCTTTCTTCTTTTCATACCCAATGGTCTTGAGATTCTGCCCTGGTGGGAAAGAATTAAATTCGTACTCGACAAGATCGAGGTCTACGCCACGAATTTTCATGGTTGGCATAGGTTCCTGTTATGTGTGACATTACATTATATCTTTTGATTAAACCTGATTAAAAGCCCCATTAACAAATATCCCTTTTTTGTGTGTATCATAACGCACATCAGTCATGCATTGCATCAATGCCTCGCCAGACTTTATTATTCCATAAGAATAGGTAATCGATCAAGGAAGATCCGGACAGACATTACCCAAAATTACCACCTTTCAATGGATCTTCCGCATGTTGTTATTGGTTGGGTTGAATGACACGGTGTGATGCGAGGGATTGGGAAGTATTTCGCTGTGTAAGGGTCCAAACTGGGGGTGATTAATAGATCATACTACATTTCATCACGAGCTCAATCTGAGCCTTTTTGTTCTTTTTTTTAAATTCGTGTTCTGTTGGCGTTTAGCAGATGGTTGAGTGTGATTGCTCAAATCCTCTACTTATTCCACGCCTCAAGTCTGAATGTTCTATGTGGAACAATGGGGAGTGCTTCTCTATCCACAAAGTGGGAAATCAACGTACTCGCGTTTAGTGGGCAGTAAGTAGGGGATCGCGTGTGTAGTGGATGCGGTTGGACGTGCAAAACTACATCAAAGGTTGTTTACGATTGAGAAATAGGATTAGTCTGTATCTTCTAACTTACATCCGTGAATGCACCACAAAGATTCAGGGGGATATTTACCATCATTATCACGTTTGGCAATATGGACAGATCCACACACTTTGCATTGCATATCACCGGTACAATCATCAATTAGATTCATTACCTCTTTTGTCATTTCTTCACCTAATTTGAATATCTTTTCTAATCATATTATTTTATAGTTAGGTGCTTTGGCAACAAAAATGCATTCAGAGACGTTCATATTCGCGTTGTGTTACCAGATCTCACATGGGTTGGTATGTTTTATTGTAGCTAATTGTCTTTTTTGAACTGGGAACAATCCGGGCATAACCAGCCACATTGTACAAAAGTATATTTCCCATCTTTTTTGATACGTTCATAAATTCGTTTCATACGTACGGGTCCGCTTGCATGATCACAAGATTTTGGAGAAACTCTCATGCAATTAATGTATACATTAATCTGGTATTTGAAATTAATCGGACAAAGAATTAGGGAGATTTCCAGCATCATTGGAAATTCTTAATACAAATTATTTCGCAACATCACGATCAAAGAATATGTTTTTCCCTGTTGCTGAAAGCGGTATTGCATAGGCAACCGTGC
>CAYWHL010000078.1:0-6221 GCA_964457995.1 uncultured Methanoregula sp.
ACGCGAACAGGTATTTTTTTGACCTGATCGTAGTCAAGGGGGTAGTACACAGCAGCTCAACAGACAAGGCCAATGCCGCACAAAAAACCCTTGAACGCGATTATTCAAAATATGTCAACAGCATTTTCAACACCGAAGGTGATCTTTTTGCTGCATACCCGCTCTGGATAGATACCCAGCCCGTAAAAAGTGAACTCACCTTTTTATCAACGCAGAGCGGCCAGTATGTCAGTGCGGCACCGCGTCGAATCGCCCCTGTACCTGAAGGCGAAATAAAAATTGTTCCAACTCCTTTGCCAGGACTCGAGATCTCAGCAGAAGACCTGAGGCTCGAACTGGTCCAGTCAAATGAAAAGAACACCCAGATCTCACGTTACACTGATGCGCTCTCCGCCAGCAGCTCGATGGGCACCTTCAAGACACCGGCCCAGCTCTCTCCCCCGCTCCCGTTTGATTCCATCATACTCGTCTTTGTCTTCATCTTTCCGCTTTACTTCACTTCCCAGTTTTTTATGATGAGCATCATGAATGAGCGTATCGAGCGCAAGGGCGAGATTCTCCTGTCCACACCGATCAGGACCTCTTCAATTATCATCGGCAAGGCTCTCCCGTATTTTATCGGCATGGTAGCGATCTGTGCCGGGCTTACCCTGTACATCGGAGCATCCCCTGTTATCATTCTCCCTCTCATACCGGTCATCTTCTTTTTCCTTGCCAACGCGTTGCTCATCGGCATGCTCTCGCGTAGTTTCAAGGAACTCTCGTTTATCTCAATATTCTTCTCGACTGTCGCGACCTCGTACCTCTTCTTCCCGAGTATCTTTGCCAATGTCCACGTTATCAGCCTTATCTCCCCCCTCACCCTGATCGTCCTCACCATTCAGGGATCTGCCTGGACAATCACCGACTACCTCTACTCGACCTCTCTTTTCTGGCTTACGGGGGCTGTGCTTTTTTACATCGCCGCCCGCAATTTCAAGGATGAACGGCTCTTTTCAGAAAAGAAACTACTATCCCGCATGAGGGAATTCCTGTCAGAGATCCTGTCGCAAAAACATCCGTTCATTTCACTCTTTTTATTAAGCGGGTTTTCAATCCCGTTCATTTTCATGGTCCAGATGATGTGTCTCGTGCTCTTTTTTAACCTCCCCATGCCGTACTCGCTGGTATTCCTGCTTCTCTTTGCGGCATTGATAGAGGAGATCGCAAAGGGTATCGGGATTTACACGGTCTATTCACGGGATCCCGCATTTCTTACGTGGAAAAATCTTATCCTGGCCTGTGCAGCAACCGCAACCGGGTTTCTGGTTGGCGAAAAACTCCTGCTCTTTGTTACAATCGCACAGATCTCAGACTCGGTCTTTGGCAGCATCCTCTTTTTATCCCTGGGATCTCTCTGGCTGCCACTGCTCCTTCATTTCGTCTGCGTGCTTATTGTTGCCTGCTGCCTGAAGGTCTGGGGAAAGAAAGGATTTGTTCCCGGCCTTGTCATTGCCATGGTTGTGCACTGCCTGTATAATCTCTATTTCATTCTGGGGTGGCTCGGATGAAGATCAAACACCTGTCAATTATTGCAAAAAAGGAGTTCAAAGGGCTTTTTAACGAGAGAACTATCCTTCTTGCAGTCCTGTTGCAACTCTTCATCGCATTGTTCTCTTCTTTTCTGATGGTGGGGCTCGCATCAATGTATGACCCGTCCTCCCTCTCGAAATATTCCCATTCCCGGTACAGCATCGCATACACCGGCAATGAATCACCATTACTCACCTCTCTTGAGGCAAGTTCGGACTTCCGCGTCTATCAGATGGATCTTTCTACGGCTGTCGCCGCTCTCAAGGAACGAAAACTTGCCGCGGTTATCTTTGTACCCGATACGCTGCCAGACGCAACAGATCCTGTTAAGATAACGCTGTATGCCCTGCAAAATGATCTCCAGGCAGCCATTGTCGATGTAAAGCTAAAGGATATTTTTCTGAAATATGAACAGGACCTGCGGGAGATCCGGGCAGACCGTCTGAAAGAAGAACTCATCGGCATTCAAATCCCAAAGGCGGGCGGTGGTGGAGACTTTTATGAATTTGTATACGGACTGCTCATCCCCCTTCTCGTCTTCATGCCTGCAATTATCGCTTCAGCACTCGTCATCGATCTGATCACTGAAGAGTACCAGCACGAAACTCTGGAAACGCTTGTCTCGACCCCGATTACATTTACAGAAATTGTATGGGGAAAAGTACTTGCCTGCGAATTGCTTGTGCCACTACAGGCAGGAGCCTGGCTGATTCTCCTGATGATCAACGGTATAGCGATCCAGAATGCAGGCCTGATCCTTGTGCAGGTTATCGTTTCATCTTTGATCCTGATCCTTCTTGGCACCCTGACTGCGCTGCACTACCGTGAAAGGACGGCGGCACAATTCATCTTTTCCACCGCACTTGTGGTTGTGATTCTTTTTGCGCTGGCGCTGCCGGATAATCCCCTTAACCTGCTGACACGGCTTGCCGTTGGAACCGCGGGCGGGGAACAATGGCTTGTGCTCGGCGTTACTTTTGGAATTATCCTCATTCTCAGTTATGTAACTCACTGGTACGCAGAAAAGATTGCAAAAACGCACCAGACGGGCTGAATTTTTAAAAAATGATATTTTAGTAGTAAGACAACACGAGCGCCTTATCAAAAATCCTGTACGTTTTTCCCGAGCTGGTGAGGAAAACCACAACCTGGTCGCTGGATCGAGTTCCATCCATTACCAGTTCGTCGCCACGCCGGGGCTTCCTGTTATCGTCATTTAAGTACTTTTCTTCAACGATTCCATCCGAACGGGTAACCCGCATCATGATATTCTGGACAAATAGCTCCCCTTCGCCGCCATTGTAGAGCAAATGAATGGTGGCGTCAGGACGTTGCTTCTCGACCTGGATATCAACATCCTGCCCGGCGGGAAGTGTTTCAACTGCAACCGGTGTCGATACCACCGTGGCAGTTGATATAGATGTTGTTGTTGTCGGAGGTGGTGTCGGGACGGTTGTTTCGATGGGTTTGATCTCTGCCTGTGTCGGGCTGGTACAACCGGCAGAGAGCGCAATGAGGATCAGCCCCAGCATGGCAAACAGAATCAGCGTGTATTTCATGAAGAATGCTTTAATTTTTTTTATATTTCTGATTTGCGCTCTTGATTTATCCTGATAGACATTTGCCCGGATGAACTGGATTTTTGCGGCAATACGCGGTTTATGCCAGCACAAACTCATGAAATGACGCAATAGAACAGTTAAATTAAAAAGGACACCCGGATTAATTTACACTACATATCAGGAGAAAAAGGGAATGTTCTGTCCAAAATGTGGAAAAGAGACCGATGCTTTAGGAAAATTCTGTCAGTGGTGTGGGGCGGATATTATATCTATCCCGGAAACACCCATAGCCACTCCTGAAGATGATGAGGGCTCTGATGTCGGGATATATGCCGGCCTTGGCAGGCGGATAGTCGCTTTTATTGTAGATTTGATTCTTATTCTGCTACTGGATGCAGTTGCAGTCGCATTTCTTGGTCTTTTCAGGGGATTGCAGAACCTCTATTTCTTTGCAGTCCGGCATGCATCTGTTGACTCACTTACAACGGAAGGGACATCTGCGGCATTATTTGGATCCATCATCGCTGCATATGGCATTGTCATCATTATCATCCCCTGGCTGTACTTTGCCGGGTTTGAATCTTCACGCAGCCAGGCCACCCCTGGTAAACTGCTGATGCGTATTGTAGTGACTGACCTTGATGGGAACAAACCCTCTCTTGCACGCGTAACGCTTCGCCACTTTGCTAAATTCATCTCCACGCTGATCATCTTTCTTGGGTTCCTCATGATCGGGCTTACCAGTAAACGCCAGGGGCTTCACGACAAGATTGCCGGTTGCCTGGTACTCCTCCAGGAATAAAAACAACTTTTTTCCCTCTTTTTTTCCCTGTTTGCTCCAGTTCACTACAGGAGCACCGGAAAAAAAGGGATTTTAACGGTATTTTATCTTCATCCAGAGTAAGAACAGTATGAGTACGAAGGTTATCGTATTTGCAGCTATGATGGGAAAAGAATTGATCCAAATCCCGTACGCAGTCCACAGGAACATCCCGGCTGCAAAGAGCAGGAGCATCGCAAGCGAGAAATCCTTGGTCTCTTTGATCTTCCAGGTACGGATAACCTGCGGGACAAACGAAATTGTAGTGAGGGTTCCGGCAAGATAGCCGGCGAGAGCGACAGTATCCATAGAATTTCTCCTGTAGTATTAATCCTGTAATAATTTAAAACGACGGGACATTTTTCTGCATCCTGCGATATACAAAAATTTCGTCAGTGCTCGTCAGATTGTTCACCTCTTGGTTTATCAGGACAGAGGGGTATATGAAAACGAGCCGGAAACACCAGCTGTGTTCTCTGCTCCCTGCACACCTGAAAAGTATATCCAGCCCGTTCTCTTGTCTGGAAAGGCATGTAACTTCCCGCTTGGTGAAGTAATGTTTTTTAGAACGTTCCCATCTTACACAGGAAGATATGAAGATAAAAGGAGAGCGGTTGAGCAGCGCGAAAGTGATGGAAAAATTAAAATGTGCAACGGGGCGCTTCACTCTCCCTCATGTTGTTTTCCATGGTCCAGAAGTACGCTACGCCGTGGGCAATTCTGAACATCGCAAGCCGTGCATCCTTCGGGGCAGCCTTCAAAAGATCCTTTACCCATGGCCGGTCTCTGTAGAGCCGCTCTTCCAGAGACTTATCCTCAAGGAACTCCACTTTTCCGGTAACCCGCATCATTCTCCCGGCACCCTGTGCCTCGGATGTAAAGAAACAGAGTTCGGTTTTTGGGTTTTTCTTTAACTGCTGACAAACACTCTTTGGGGTCCCGGTATGGTAATAGAAGCCGGTGTTGTCCGCAAACCACATGGCAAACGCCCGTACCCGGGGCTGATCGCCTTCGACCGTTGCGATATAGGTAACCGGATTTTCATTGGAAAACCGGATACATTCAGAGAAATCCACACACTCACCTGATGAAAGAATGAGGATGCATCGGTAAAAAAAGATGCCGTGACCGGATTACCTGCCACCCGGGGGGAACATGCCACGGGTAAGATCCCGCACTTCATCAAGCCATGCTTTCCGCTGCTCACCGGTACTCGTGACAATAACCCCAAACATTTTCCGGTGGCAGGCCGGGACCCCGCAGAACGAACAGATGCAGTCTTTCCAGCGCCGTTCGAGCGGGTCGCCAAACGCTTCCAGCTCCCGCTCCCGCGGGGTGTTTGAAGTATTGAATACAAGAGCTGCTTTTGCCTTAAGGAGCCCTTCCGGTATCCCTTCACCCTTGTCCCCTTCAGGGAACCGGTAGGTGACCCCGGGCCGGAGAACCCGGTCAATCCAGCCTTTCAGGATCGCGGGAGGCATCCCCCACCAGTCGGGATGCACAAAAACGATCCCGTCCGCTGCGGTGATTTCCGCACAGTGCCGGGCGATGTCTTCGGGCAGGGTGGCATCGCGGGGAATCTCGGCAAAGGGCAGTACCGGATCGAATCCCTCCGTATAGAGATCATGAAAGCTCACCTCATGGCCGTTCTGCCGGAGCGTACCCGTGACCGTTTCTGCAATCGCATGGTTAAAACTGCCCGGGTGCGGGTGGGCGAGAATAACAGAGACTTTCATTTCGTTTTTTCCTCAGCTTATTTTCGGGCGGTTGCCTTGAAAAACGTATAGCAGAAAACGCCGTCAGGCTCAGCGGTGCGATAGAGTGCCGCAATTCCCCTGTTCCATGCATCAGCACCCATCAGCCCCTGTTTTGCCACTTCCGGGCCAACACCTTCGACCATCGCAGTGAAGGTCAGCTTCGTAAATCCTTCGACGAGAGAAATGCGGGAAGCATCTACGTATACCATCCGGGGTGAGACACGGACATCCCAATATCCGGCACTGCTGAGAAGCGGGAAGAGTTTCCTCCCGATTAAGGCATTGCCGCCCATCTGCTGCTGGAGTTGTACAAGACATTGCACCGCCCTGCGGGCATCCTCATTCTCCGGGTGAAAGAAGGTGGAGCCGTGATCCCCTTCGATAACCGTGATGATCCCGCCTTCTCTGAGGAGCGGGCGGAGGTGTTCGAGTGCACGGCCGGGGTCTGCAAGGTGCTCCAGTACGAAACAGACAAAGATATGGTCGAAGTGTTCTTCGGGAAAAGGCAGG
>CAYWHL010000078.1:6231-10935 GCA_964457995.1 uncultured Methanoregula sp.
AAGATGTGATCGAACGTCTCAGGGTCAAACGGGAGATGAAAGATATCCCCCTGGCAGAAGGATACATTGGTTATGCCTTCGTTCCTGGTCGTAACCTCTGCCCGCTGAAGTGAGTCTGCCGAAATATCTATCGATATAATATATGCACCCGGGCTGTTTTTTGCGAGGATGACGGTCTGGGCCCCGATACCGCATCCGGCTTCCAGTACCCGTGAACCCGCCGGGTACCGGGTGTCATCATGCAGAAGAGAGGTCAGGGTCTGCGCCTGGTCAGAAAGCCGTTCTGATTCGCGTTCTGAATACCCGTGAACGTAGATTTTTCCCGTCATTGTTTTTCACACGCAGTGTTAAACAGATTTTCTTGCGTACTATCTTTGATGGTGGCAGGATAAAGCAGCGCATATTTTTTTTAAAAAAAATGTATTCCTGTTCATTGCTTACTGCACCGCCTCTTCATCACCGGTACCACAAGACAGGAGATAATGTCAAAAATACCCGCGTGTTCCGTGACAGTGACTATGTGAAAAGGTTGATAAATTTTTAAGCATAAGCAAAAGGTTGGAAGTATATGATCCCTCTTTACAGGTTACTAATTATTTCAGTTGTTTTTACCTTACTGGTTACCGCACTGCCGGTCTGTGCTGAACCAACGGTAACTATAGACAATTATCAGGTTACACCAGCGGTTCTCATGCCCGGGGACCTTGGCACAATACAAATTACCATAAAAAATACCGCGACCACTGCAACCGTACAGGAATCAAGCGGTATCATAGTAGAGGGAAAATTTACCACAACGACAAGTACGGATGTTAATGTTTTCATTGAAAAGGCGGGTTTGGAAGGAAACGGAATTGTGGTTATCGGGAGCAATTTCCTGCGGATAGGCGATATCGGGCCGGGCCAGACAATTCCTATAACATTCCTGATCAAGGCCCCGGCAATTTCCGGGGTCTATTTTCCTGAAGTGTGGATTGATACGGCAGGAGGGAGGAGCACACGCTACCCGATCCCGGTCAATGTAAATACCCAGATATCAGTCCCGAGATGGGCTGTCATTAGTACTGCAATCACATCACCCCAGGCCACAAAGCCGGGCGATGAAGCGCTGGTCAGCCTGCAGCTTATTAACACAGGACAGAGCGTTGCGGACCGCGTCATTGTCAGGATAGGGAATGCCAGCACTTCGGTTATACCCAAGAATGTCCAGCTCTACCATATACCCAGTATTGCTCCGGGGAAAACAGAGTCAATTGATATCGTGCTTGTTACCGATCGCAAAACTGCAACCGGAATCGCAAATCTTCCGGTCTCTGTTGAGTATTATACTGTTGACGGGACCCGGCATACGGAGAACGCTGCCATCAGCCTGCTGATACAGGGGCAGGCTGAAATAAGCATTGCATCCATAGAGACCAGTCCGGAGCGGTTGGCGGCGGGAGTACCTTTTAACCTGATCATCCGGGTTGAGAATGCAGGTACGGGAGATGCTAAATCGGTGAGCGCGAAAGTCGACCTCCCGCTTTCGGGTACACGGGAAGCGTTCCTTGGAACGATCAAGCCCGGCAATGATGCTCCCGCTCTCTTCAGGCTGGGCAGTGCACCTTCCGGTGAGCATACCTATAATGTGACAATCGTTTTTTCGGATAACTGGGGGAGCCAGACCATTACACGTCCACTGGCGATATCAGTCACTCCGGCAGATTACAGCGGTCTTGTTATCGGCATTATCATTCTTGCCGTATTAGCCGGCGGAGCCTGGTATCTGTTCTTTAAGAAAAAACCGGGCAGGAACAATGGTTGAGAATCTGGTCAAGCTGCGCCTCTCATTTTTCCTTGGCCTGCGCTCGCTCCAGAGAGGGAATATTGGAAGCCTGGTGATGACGGTTGTCATCATCGGGATGGTATTTACCAACATGATCTTTTTGCCCTCGGTCATAACCGGTGCGATCAAGCTCTATGAACAACAGACCATCGAGTATCAATCCGGCAACATCATCATCGAGCCCAAGAAGGATGCAGAGTATATCGATGATCTGGGAACCCTCCTTGCCCGGGTGAACCGTGTGCCGGGTGTCCTGCGGGCTGCCCCCCACTATGATATCGGCGGGGTAATGAAATTCAAGGGCAACCGGCTCCCCGGCAGCATCATCGCGATCCGCCCCCGTGATGAAAGGATGGTGACCGGGGTTTCCAAAAAGATGGCAGAGGGGCAGTACCTTGGAGACGGGGATACCGGAGTAATTGTTATCGGCAAGCTGGTAGCAGGTCACGAGGATCAGTCCGAAGACCTCTGGCCATCACTCGGGGGGGTCACCACCGGAGATACAATCGACGTGGAATTCACAAACGGTATAACCCACACCTACCGGGTGAAAGGGATCTTTGAGACCAAATCCTACACGGTAGATCCAACCGTCTACATAACCTGGGACGAGCTGGAGAGCATCAGGGGAGAGCCCGTTGACCAGGCAACTGCTGTCCTTATCAGGACCATCCCGGGAGAGGACGAGCAGGATGTGAAGTTTTCCCTGATCGGGATGGGGATACAAGAAGAGATCAAGACCTGGCAGGACCTGCTTGGCAAGGTATTTGCGCAGGTTGTCGAGAGTTACGCTATCATCAACAATGTATCCACGATAGTCAGCCTCATTATTGCCATTGTTGTAATTTTTATCGTCATCATGATCAAGACACTTAATAACCGCCGCCAGATCGGGATCCTCAAGGCTATCGGGATCCACCGCACAATCATAACGTTCAGCTATGTTTTCCAGGTGACCATCCTCTCTCTCATAGGCATACTATTCGGGCTCCTTATCCTGTTTGCACTGGACCAGTATTTCGCGGTATATCCCATGGTGTTCCCCGAGGGGGACATCCGCCCTGCATTTACTGTAGCCGACCTTGCCGCAAACGCGGTACTGCTCTTTTTTGCGTCAGCCATTGCAGGTTTTTTGCCCGCATGGCGGATCGCACGCGAGGACATCATGACTGCAATGAAGGGATGATATGATCAGGGCTGAGAATCTGAAAAAGACCTACTACCTCGGTGTTGTCGAAGTGCCGGCTCTGCGGGGCATAACCTTTGAGGTGAAACGGGGCGACTTTTTAGGGCTCATGGGCCCGAGCGGGAGCGGAAAGTCCACGTTGCTCCACCTCCTGGGGCTCATTGACGATCCGACATCAGGGACTATCCACATAGATGGGGTTGATATGTTAGACCTTGACGATGACGAACGCACTGACTACAGGCTCAATAAAATGGGCTACATCTTCCAGGAATACGCGCTTGTCCCTGAACTCACGGTCATTGAAAACGTGGCGCTGACCGCCATGGCAAGGGGGATAAGCGATGCGGAGAGCCGCAGGGCGAGCATGGAGATTCTCTCTACCATCGGGCTTTCAGAGAGGCTTAACCATCTCCCAAAAGAACTATCCGGGGGTGAACAGCAACGGGTGGCAATTGCCCGGAGCATGGTGAACCGGCCCCTGATCCTCTTTGCCGACGAACCCTGCGCAAATCTTGACACAGACAACTCAAAAATTGTCCTGGACCAGTTCCATACCATAAACGAGGAGCTTGGCCAGACCATTGTCATGGTATCCCACGAGGAATGGCATAAGGAATATTTCCACAGGATCGTTTACTTAAAAGACGGGCGGATTGACCGGGAGGAGCGGCATGCATGACTGTTTTACTGTCGACCGGATCATGCCATCATTATTGCCGGGTATACGGCATTCAGCTGAATCAGAGATCAGGTAAAAAAGGAAAGGCCAGGGCCGAGATTCGAACCCGGGTCGGAGGATCCACAATCCTCTAGGATGACCAACTACCCCACCCCGGCAATTTGCCCTTTTACATTTGCACTTGGTTCAGATTAATGTATCCATCTTTTGCTACGGGGTAATCCCTCTACTTAAAACCATGGCAGGGGCCCGGTTACATGGGGGTTTAGTACCTCATGCGCACGCTCCAGAGTGCAAGGTGACTATTAATAGGGTCGGATGTCCATTACATATCAGGTGGCTCTGAACGGTATTCCTTAAAAGTATGGCGTGAGAACGCACATGCGTATTTTGGAAGTGGGACTTTTTTCTCCCGCAATGGAGCTAAAAAAACAAAGGAAGGTGAGGGGATATGGCCGTAAACCCGAAGATCAGGACGCCGATTGTCTGTGTTATGGGACACGTGGATCACGGCAAAACTTCACTTCTTGACCGGATTCGTGGCTCTTCAGTCGTAAGCTCAGAGGTTGGTCAAATCACCCAGCATATCGGTGCAACGATCGTTCCCATTGAAGCAATCCGCTCAATGAGTGGCACAATAGGAAAAATTCCAATCAACATCCCAGGACTACTCTTCATCGATACACCGGGTCATCATGCATTTACCACCCTCCGCGCCCGTGGCGGGGCACTTGCTGACATGGCGATCCTTGTCATTGATATCAACCAGGGATTCCAGCCACAGACGATTGAAGCCCTTCAGATCCTGCGCAACTGCAAGACACCGTTTGTTATCGCTGCAACCAAGATTGATCGCATCCATGGCTGGAGAGTCTTTGAGAACGAGTCGTTCCTGGCATCTTTTGTAAAGCAGAATGAGCGGGTAACCGGGGATTTTGAGAACAAGACCTACGAAGTTGTAGGCAAGCTATCAGAGCTTGGTTTTTCTGCAGACCGGTTCGATCGCGTATC
>CAYWHL010000079.1:0-10827 GCA_964457995.1 uncultured Methanoregula sp.
CGTTTGTCTGCCTGGACCATGTCCAGGTGCTGCTTGTCTGTGTTGATCGCAATTGTTTCTGCTCCCGAAACCCCCATGTGGTGTATCCGGTTCACGGTATTATTGCCAGCGCCACCGCAACCGACAATAACAATTCTCGGCTGGCCGATAAAGTCGTCTTCCATTGCATTTGCTGAACCCTGTTTGCTCAGCTCTTTTTCAAGTTCGGCGTTTTTCAACGCATCATTAATTATACTCTGCATGTCTACCCTCTCATACCTTGAATGAAACCTGGTCGCTATCCTTCAAGACACGGCTTGCACGTTTTTCAACAAGTTCACGGACCGCTGCCCGGACAGCTTCTGAAATGTTGGGATATTCCCCTGAATCCACCATCTGCTGGAGCCAATTGATTTGCTGTTCGGGTAATCGGAGTGTGATTCTCTGCATCATCGTTGTATCCCCCACTTCTGACATATGTCTGACATTTGTCATTCATATGTCAGACAAAGAGAACCCTTGTGTCTGACTTAACCAGATGCATCAAAATAAAACATTAATGTATAAAAACCTTCTTCTTTGTTTGTCTTGTCCTCTCACAACACATTTAAAACAGCCAATCCAAGTATTTTAGAAAAAGAAGGGATTTTTTATGGAGATTGACTTTCCTAAACGTGACGTTCATGGTGGTACCGGAAAGCGGCAGCGCGAAAAATCCCAAAAAAATGTGCTGGATTTCAGCGCGAGCACAAATCCCTTTCCTCCCTTGTTTGATTGGCAATGTGACCCGGTATTCCTCGCACATTATCCTGATGATCGTTATTACGAACTTAAGGAACGGATATCAGGAACGTTCCACCGCAAATCAGAAGAGATTTGTGTCGGGAATGGATCGATAGAACTTATCAGGGTATTCAGTTCAGTAATGCTCAAGGGAAATAAAAAAAAGTTTTTCACGGAATCACCTACTTTTGGAGAATATGAATTATCTGCCCGTCTGGCAGGGGCAAAAAAAGTAAAAAATTCCCAAAAAGCTGATGTTTCATTTATCTGCAACCCGAATAACCCGACGGGCAGCCTCAGGAAAAAAAGTGAAATGGAGTGTTTACTTGAAGGGGTGGAATCATATGGAGGCTTGCTTTTCTGTGATGAAGTATTCATAGCACTGTCTGATCCTGCACAGAGCATGGTGGATTGTGATGACCCGCATCTTTTTTTGCTGCACTCACTTACAAAAAGTTTTGCAATACCCGGGATCCGTTTCGGGTACGGTTTTGGGAATCCGGAATTGATCGAAAAAATAGAGACCACCCGCCCTCCCTGGAGTGTAAATGCCTTTGCTGAATCCTATGCTATGAAAGCGTTAAAACATATGGACGAACTCACAGTATCACGTGCGCTAATCGCGCAGGAACGCGAGTGGCTCACAGCTCAGATTGACGGTCTTTCTCTTCGCTGTAAACCATCATCGGTAAATTTTATTCTTGTGGAATGCGGATGGAATGTGGAACCGTTATGCAACGCTCTTGTGCACCATGATATTATCGTTCGTGATTGTACATCATTCGGTTTACCCACCTGTATCCGGGTTGCTGTTCGGACAAGGCAGGAAAACAAGGCTCTTCTGGAGGCATTATCCACTTGTATGCGCTGATCATGGCCGGTGGCAGCGGGAGCCGGCTCAGCATGGGGGAAAAACCACTCATTTCGATTTGCGGGGTGCCTATGATTTTCTATGTCATTGATGCTTTCTCTGCAGCGGGCCTTGATCCGGTTGTTGTTGCTTCACCAAAGACCCCTATGACAATGAACTGGTGCAGTGCACACAGTATCACATTCATAAAGGCTGAGGGTATAGGATTCGTCGAAGATATGATTTCTGCAGTTCAGACGCTTGATGAACATTGCCCGCTTTTTGTCTGTGTATCTGATATACCTTGTATCACCAGGGAAATTATCCAGTCTGTCGCAGATGCCTATCATAAGGCCGGGAAAGATGCCTGCTCAACCTGGATTCCATCCTGCCTTGTTTCTTCCTGCAGGGGGGATATGCCATATATCCAAAGGATCGATGGAATTGAGGCATGCCCGGCAGGGGTTAATATCCTCCGCGGTGACCTGATAACACAACCGCAGGAGGAACTACAGATCCTGCTCAATGATCCCGGACTCGCCCTGAATGTAAACACCCGGGCTGATCGTGCCAAAGCCGAAGGTTTTATTAAAAAGAGCAATTCACAAAAAAGAACACAGAATTCTTGAAATGACTTCATAATCAAACATCCCCTTCTGTGCCCCAGTATTCAAATTCAGCGCATTACTGCCAATATTTGGCAGGAATGCATATTAAGGGGCATCACCCAAGATCAGTACATTATGGACGAGTCGCAGGAAATAGAGCTCAAAGGTCATATCATCGATTCGGGAATTATGACACAGCTCTTTGACCGAGTAATGGACATGGGCGGGAATTTCGAGATACTCGTATTTGATATCGGTAAGAAAAAGACCGACCCTAGTTATGCACGCCTGCGTATAACGGCGTCCAGTAAGGAAAAACTTCTCTCTATCCTGTCAGAACTGCACCGGCTTGGTGCCCGCCCGCCCGAGGTAAAAGATGTTCTTCTGGTTCCGGCAGAATCTGATCGTGTTGTGCCTAAAGGATTCTACACAACAAGCAACAACCCGACCCAGGTGAAATATGGAGGAGAATGGATTCCTGTCAAACCCATTGAAATGGATTTCCTTATCGTCGTTGATCCGGTAAAGAAGCGTGCAGTTTCTGTTGCACTTGGAAAAATCAGGAAAGGCGATCTGGTAGTAGTCGGCGAGCAGGGTGTCAGTGTCAGTTACCCGGAACGCCCGCGGGAGAGCAGTACCTTTGAATTCATGCATGGAACGGTGTCTCCTGAACGCCCCAGTGAGACCATGATTGCACAGATTGCGCGTGAGATACTGGATGTCCGCAAAAAGGGTGGAAAGATTGCGATAGTTGGTGGACCTGCAATTATTCATACCGGGGCAGATCATGCTCTTGCTGAAATGATCCGTAAAGGATATATCGATGTCCTTTTTGCAGGAAATGCACTGGCCACGCATGATATCGAATATAATCTGTTTGGTACTTCCCTGGGGATGGATATCTCAACGGGAAAACCCGTGATGGGAGGTCACAAGCATCATCTGTACGCGATCAGTGAAATTATGCGTGCCGGCTCCATTAAAAAGGCTGTGGAAAAAGGGGTGATTAAGAGCGGGATCATGTATGAATGTGTCAGGAATAATGTCCCCTTCGTGCTTGCCGGTTCGATCCGTGATGACGGTCCGCTCCCTGATGTAATTACTGATGTGATGGAGGCACAGGATGTAATGAGAGCCCATATCGAGGGATGCAGCATGGTGCTCATGATTGCAACACTCCTTCATTCAATTGCTGTTGGCAATTGTCTGCCTTCAAATGTAAAAACGGTGTGTGTTGATATCAATCCGACTCATCTTACAAAACTCATGGATCGCGGCACTATGCAGGCTATTGGTATCGTTTCGGATGCAGGTACATTTCTCCCTCTCCTTGTAAAACAACTCGAACTCCAAAAGCAAAAGTGAAAAAATTAATTTTTTTATTTATTTACTATCATTGTGTCAGCGGCATGCAGTAGGATTTTTCTGATGAAAGGACATATTCCCATTCTTTCTTGCATTCACATCGGATTTCCAGCAGCGCAGTAATGAGATCCCTGTCAGCATTGAGTGAATAATCCCGTATACCTTTGACTATGTCATAGTCGCATGTTCCGCAATTATGAGGTCCACGTTTCTGGCCGCCACCCAGAGGATCACAGGTAACATGAACCGGTGCATCTGCAAGGAGAGTGAGGGTGCTCCAGAGGTAAGGAGGACGATATGCACCCTGTTTCCAGTAATGTTCCATTTCGGTGTTCCGCTGCACAGTACACGGGTTCATGGAAATCATATCTGCGTGAACCACGGCATCCGCAAAAGAAGTTTTCATATCGGCAATAGCTTCCGTTTCAGTTAAAAAAAGCGGTTTGAAGAGGAGATATGCTTTCACACCTGCCCCGACTGAATGGGATATTGCGGCTGCTTTTTTAAAATCCAGAAAAGTAAAGCCCTTATTGATACATTTTTCCCTGATTCCGTCATTGCTTGTTTCCAGTCCCAGTGCACAATAGAGGGGTGTCTTCCAGGTTCCATCATCCAGAATATCAATGAAACGTGAAATAACGTCTGTTTCAACGAATTCGGGGCGGGTTTCTGCGATAACGAGTTTCCCCTTAAAGGCAAGTGCTACATCAGAAAGAAATTCGGGAGGTATCTCGTCCGGGTCAAAAAAACTCCCGGAAGTGAAGATCTTGACCATGTTGTATTCTTCGGTTTTATGCTGTCTGATTACCCACACCAGTTGTGCACGGAGGTATCTTGCGAGAGTGCCAGGAGAATGCTGACCTGAATACCGTTCATAACGGTAACTGCACATCCTGCATTTGGACCATGCACAGCCTCCGCTTTTAAAAATGATTGTAAGGCATTCCAGCACCTCATTGCCATAGCGTTCCTGTCCCCGCCAGCTGGCAAGAGGTTTTTCGATTAAATCAGAAATCATTAACATCATAATAGTTGAACGTATATAGATGAAAAAGATCGTCCTGATGATGATGGGACTTCTCTTTCTGTCGGGATTGGCCTCTGCTTATCGGGTTAATATCGATGCACCGGATACACTCCCGGTTGGAAAACCCCTCATAGTAAATGGGACGACCACATTTGGTATCGGAACACCTATCGATGTAGTGCTCTATTACCAGCTTACAACCACGACTGAGATTAAACGTAAAATCGTCTATGTCCAGTCTGATTATACGTTCCGGACCGTTTTTGATACCACCGGATTGAAAACCGGGATGTATAAAGTTGAAGTGCCAACCAATGGCATGGGTGATTCCGTAACCATGCGTGTCGTGAACCTGATTGATCGCTCTGATGACCTTTTGCTTAGTTCTACGCTCTCGCAAAATTTCAATGGAAAGATTTCTATTGCCGGCACTATCAAAGGTGATGAAAATTCCGGTGTGCAGATTGAGGTAATCGGCCCTGATAACAGTGTTGTATTCGGTCCCCGTTACGTCAATACCAATTATCAGGGAAGTTTTGCAGCAGATGTACCCATAACCGGACCTGGTGATTATGAAGTAAGTTTTACCGACGCTAAAGGGTATGTCGGAAAAAGAATTATCACCGTAATCGGACCTCAATACTTTACGACAGGTCCGACGTCAGTATCAACAAAGATTTCCATTGTTTCCGCTCATACAAAATCGTCACGGGACAATCCGGCATATTTTGCCATAAAGACTGGCATTGGGCAGGTCAATATCCGCACCTCCTCATCCATAGACTGGATTATAGACTATGTCGATGACCAAGGCATTATTCAGTCCGTAAATAAACAGGGTGAACAATATCCTGAAAAGGTTCAGCTGCAGGGGACCGGGAAAACAATCTATATCAAAGTGTACCCCACCGGGTATACCGTGAACAGCGAAGTTTTCGTTTATGCAGAAAATGCAACCTCTATTGTGCTGAGTCAAACCGTCCCTCTGCCATTTGCTTCGACTGCACCTCAATCGCCAACAAATACTCAGCAGTCTCCGATATTACCATTCCTGGGTGCAGTGGCAGTAGCACTGGTGTTTATTACAAGAGTCAGAAACTAAGAAGATACCCTCTGCCTTATTCCCCCATGGATAAAGAAGCCTTTTTTAAATCGGACACCTAACATATGGAGCACTGCCGGGGTAGTCTAGTCCGGGAAGGCGGTAGCCTTGAAAGCTACTGGTGCCCTGCACCTCAAGAGTTCAAATCTCTTCCCCGGCGTCAGATTTTTTACTGGTATTCCTTCTTACTCCACCATTGCTCTAATGGTTTTGTAAAAAATTAAAAAAAGAACGGGATACCTAAGGAAAAGTTTGTGGTATTTTTTTGATAAAATAATTATTTTAACTTTTTACCACGTCCATTCCTGCATCAGATTTTCCAGATCCTCACATAAAGAGCACCAGTCATCAGAAATCCGATTATTTCCCATATCATGGAGCTGATGTAAAAATCGATGGGCCAGTTCATCGAAGTGTACATCACATACAGGCACGGAATAGTCATAATAAGGATGAGCAAAGCGCTGAACTGAAATCCCTTCTGTACATGATTTCCGGTAAGGGAATTTTTAACCACATCAAATACAATCGCCTGGGAAAACGCAATGACAAACGGATACAGGAAGAACAGGATCAGAACGGGATCATCAGCTGCCCGCATACCCCCAAATTTCATGATATCATAGGGGATGACCAGATTCACTATCATGTTAATGGCGACCAGGAGGAGCAACAGGAGGGTGCCTCCCGCAATGCCGGCAACAGCGATGTTTTTTGCGTTCATAAAAAACCATGAATTTTTTAAGATTATTACCTTAACAGGCGCGATAGTTGACACGATAGCGCCAAGAGTATACTCTAGTTGCCAGAAGGGGATAATGTAATGCCAAAACGCAATCTGGTTTCATGGTATCTCTATCATCGTTTTTATGTGGATGAAACGTCCATAGTACTTGTCAGATAACTATAGAGGTTCCCAATGTGCGTTGCAGTTCCCGCTGAGGTCCTTGAAATAAAAGAGGGAAATATAGGTCTTGTTGATTACGGAGATCTTAAACAGGAAGTCAGGCTCGATCTTGTTGATGTAAAAATTGGTGAGTTCGTATTGGTCCATGTTGGTTTTGCAATCCAGAAACTCTCCCGCGAGGAGGGCCTGGAGACACTGGAACTATTTAAGCAGGTTTATGCGGCGATGGATGAGTAATGCACGAATTCAGTATCGCCTATGATTTATTTGCGACCGCACGCAGGGCAGCTCTCGAGAATCATGCAGATCGGGTTAAAAAGGTTATTGTTGAAGTCGGTAAGATGGCAATGGTTAACCCGGAGCAGGTGGTATTTCTGTTCGACATGATAAAGGAAGATGATTCGTTTTTTGAAAAAACAATACTTGAATGCAACGAGATAGATCCACAGACAAAATGTTCATGCGGATATGCCGGCAATGAAATTTTTGTGTGCCCGAACTGTGGTGCGCTTCCCGAACTGGTCAAAGGAAGGGAGATAGTGGTTACCAGTCTTGAAATTGAGGTGGACGACTAAATGAAGGTCACACTGATGCACGGCGCTGGCGGGGAAGTGATGGGGGAACTCCTTCAGACGCTCACAAAATTCAGGCACAACAACGCAGGGGGGATCGGGCTTGAAGCGATGGATGATGGCGCAGTGATCCCGTTCAATGGCAGAAATCTCGTTTTTACAACTGACTCCCACGTTGTCCGCCCGATTTTTTTCCCCGGCGGTGATATTGGCAGGATTGCAGTCTGCGGGACAATTAATGATCTCGCGATGATGGGTGGGAAACCGATAGCACTTTCCTGCGGTATGATCATTGAGGAAGGATTTGAGATAGCCGATCTTGTAAAAATCGTTGCTTCAATGGATGATGCACTCGGTGAAGCAGGTGCAAACCTGGTGACTGGCGACACAAAAGTGATGGAGCGGGGAGCAATTGACGGGATCGCCATTAATACGGCCGGCATAGGTATAGCAAAGAACGTTGTACGGGACAATGGTCTCGTACCCGGGGATGTGATTATCGTTTCGGGCTCCCTTGGCGATCACGGTATGGCTATCATGGCGCACCGTGAAGGATTCGACCTTGGTGAACAGATCAAATCCGATGTTGCACCTCTCTGGGGAATGGTGGAAAAAGTGCTTGATGCCGGGACTATCCATGCAATGAAAGATCCGACACGCGGGGGATTTGCAAGTGCCATCAACGAGATGGCAAGAAAGAGTGGTGTCTGCATCCGTATACAAGAAGAAAAACTCCCGGTAAAAAAGAGCGTCAGGAGTGCAGCTGCAATGCTTGGCATCGATCCGCTTGAAGTTGCAAACGAGGGGAAAGTCATCATGGGTGTTCCTCCTTCCCATGTGGATTCGATTCTTGCGGCCCTTCGCATGCATATGTACGGGAAGGAAGCAACAGTTATCGGAACCGTGACGAAAGGTGCCCATGTTATTATGGAAACAACGATTGGTGGCGAGAGATATATTGAACCGCCCATGGGTGATCCGGTTCCCCGGGTATGCTGAGTAAGTTTTTTTCAAACCAGGTATCTTTCAAATCCGGTTGAATTACTTTTTACTTATTTAAAAAACTTCCGCCTTTCTGTTAGAGGGGTGCCGGTATCGGGTTTTTTATTATAATTGAGTATTCTCTTCCGTTTTTTTATCAGTAAAGGAGCGGATTATGCCGGGGGATTTATTGAGATGTATTTGGTGTAAATCGTAGTTACCCGGAATATTTTTATAATTCATGTCGGAGATACTGTATTTGCCATAACTTCTCTATATGTCCCTTTCGGGGCATGGATCACGAAACGGGAACCCTTCCCCGGTATCCCGTTCTCACTGATAGTGAGGTTGGTGATCGAGAGGATCTCCCTGCTTAAAAACAATCCGAATCCGGTATTTTTAAAATATTGCCTCCGGAAGATATTCTCTTTCTCCTTTTGGGGTATTCCCTGACCGTTATCTTCCATGATCAGATCAATACCATCCGTCGTATGCTCGAGATGGATTCCTATCTCTGTCACCCCTTCACCGTGACGAATTGAATTCTCAATCAGGTTATAAAATACTTTTTCAAAAAGAGGATCGGCATATATCTCGATAGACGAACGATCAACAATAATATGGATATGCTGGAGGTCAAGGGATGCCATGGCAAGTGACACGGTCTCGGCGATATTGTACCACTCGGGAGTATGGATACCTATATTCTGGTAATCACGGGTAAACAGGATCTGGCTTCGTATCGTATTTGCTGCCCGTTCCTCTTTTTCAATATACGAGAGCATCTGGGGATCTTTTGTATCATGACGGGAAAGGTCAATATAACCAAGGAGGGCAGACAACTGGTTGAGTATATCGTGCCGGGTTATGTTGTTGAGCAGATTGAGTTTTTTATTTGCCAGCGTGAGTGATTCCTGTGCCTGCTTATGTTCAGTAATGTCAACGAGCGTGCAGATAATGTCGGATTCATCTGATACGGTCGCGGAAACGAGCGCCCATCGCATATTTCCATCCCAGGTCCGGAACCGGACTTCGATATCCCCGATTCCTCGCTGGTCATGAATGCTTGCTAAAAATCTTTCACGTTCCGCTGTATCAGGAATAATCTCAGGAAGTGCTGTTTTCAATAATTCATCGCGCCCATACCGGATAATATAAGAGAATTTCTGGTTTGCATCCTTAAGCCTTAAGGATACTTTATCGAAACAGAATACTCCTGCCTGGGAATTGTCATATGCCCCGATACTCTTCAGCCCTTCCTTGAGGTATACCTGGGAATAAATGGAGATAAGGACACCTATTGAGACGAAAACATAAAACCAGATGGTTGCCAGCGTATATTGCCGGGTATCGGGTAATCCAATGAAAAAGACGAGACCTAAATATAACCACCCAACGAGGACAGTTGCGTAAACGCTCAGCTTCGGGTGCGAAAAGGCGATAAGGACAACAGGGACCAGGTAGATGTAGGGAAAAACGTCAAAAATCCCGTTTTTAAGGCTTATGTATGTTATACCCGCTGTTACGACGAGACTCGCTACAATGCAAATGTCATATAATAATTGTTTTTTTGGTGAAATCGGTGTCATAGGATATCATCACCTGTATAATCATCATTATTGATCAGATATTCCTGTAATCAACAGAGGTGATATTGTGTAATAAAGGTATAGAAACCATTTTTTAGATCCGGAGGGGTTTATTCCATTAACACCAACTTTTCCTGGCATACGAAGTTAACGGACAAAGATGTTCATCAAAAAAAATAATTGCATAAACCGTTACCGGTCATTAATCTTTTTTATTAAAGTTACCTGAGTTTTTGAAAATACATATACAATGAGTATAACATTCCCTGCCGTTTCCGCGCTCTTATTGTTACCGGATATACCCGGTCAGGAGATCCAGAGCTTCCAGTTCCCTTTTTCCCCCACACTTCCGCACAATACCCTCATGATACTTAATCAGGTCAATGAGGTATGGATCCTTGGTTATCCGATAGCGCGTCGCGTGCACGGTCGCATCAATAATGCTGTTGAAGCCACGATTCACCGGGTGCACTCCAACTTCTTCGATAATCTCTTTTTCCAGCGTAAGGCGTATTATCATTGCTTCACTTGTCCTGCGCTCAATTATTGCCGTGAAGGCTGCCCAGGCGTCAGCTTCTGCAAGTCGGTACATCGTCTTTCCGGCCACCGGCTCTTCAATAAAAGAATTTTTGGGCAGATCTTCAAATGCTGTCCTGACGTAGAGAAGTGGATCATGCACAAAATTGGCGACAACACATCCATCCCGCTCAACATTTTCTGCAGTATGACTGCCCAAAAAGAGCACTATGCTGGTTTTTCCTTCCCGGTAATGGATGCCCATGGGTGCTGCATTGAACACTGTTGTCGCAATCACCTCATTTATCCCACCTTTTATAAGTCCCACTGCCACCCCTCCCCGAGTGCAATAAAAATTGAAGCGATAATAATGTCAGCAGTTGAACCCGGGTTGATCTCCCGTTCAATACATTCAGCATCAAACTCCTCTAGAGAGCGCTGGTTGTCAAGAACCTCCCGCGCTTTATTCATAGTCTCCAGTGCAGTCGCAGTATCGTGTTTTTTGATGATGAAGGTATCCGGTTCAGAAGCAAGGAGAGTAAGGAAGG
>CAYWHL010000080.1:0-133 GCA_964457995.1 uncultured Methanoregula sp.
TTTTGAGGAGAGGAATCTATCGACGGTCCAATCAAATAAATCCAAATAAATCCAATTATTCCCAAAGTCAGACGGGAAAACCGTAATATCCAAACTTTTGAGGAGAGGAACCTATCGAAGGCCCAACCTAAAA
>CAYWHL010000080.1:233-10681 GCA_964457995.1 uncultured Methanoregula sp.
AATCCAAATAAATCCAATTATTTCCAATGACCGACGGGAAAACTGTAATATCCAAACTTTAGGGGAGAGGAATCTATCGACGGCCCAACCAAATAAATCCAAATAAATCCAATTATTCCCAATGTCAGAGGGAAAAACTGTAATATCCAATCTTTTGAGGAGAGGAACCTATCGAAGGCCCAACCTAAAAAATCCAAATAAATCCAATTATTTCCAATGACCGACGGGAAAACTGTAATATCCAATCTTTTGAGGAGAGGGATCTATCGAGGAACCAACCAAATAAATCCAAATAAATCCAAATATTTCCAATGACCGACGGGAAAACCGCAGTGTCTAGTCTTTTGAACAGCGAATGGGAACGAGTAGTATAATGGCACTAAATGTTTGCTTATTTACGCACGAACTAACCTAATAGTATAACCACAATACTTTACTCCACATTTGCAGACATAATAGAGGAACACAATATGTCAAAAGTCCAGAAACGGAAATATGAAAAAATTGATGATATGGAAATTGACCTGGTTATCCAATGTAATGATAGTCACGAATTTTACGAGCGCTATCGACTGGTTTTCCCCAATAAAAAGAAAGGTATTGACAGTATAAGTAAAATCTGGAAACGACGCAGCGAATTTATAAAAAAACAACAGGAAATTACACAACCTGCCGAAACCATTTCCGGCTTCTCGCACGAGTTCGAGATACTTATCACCGAACAGAACAAAATACTGGCAGAATTATCTGATGTCATAAAAGAACACCTCAGGGTAAGTAAAGAAATCCTGGCGCGTCTCCCAAAACAGATTCAAAAATCTGACGAGCCAAATCTAAAATACGGAGAGGCCAAAATACCTGATCATAAAGAACCTGAAAAGAAAATCAGCGAGGAAAAACGTAAAGATATAATGATAGGATCCTAATGGGAAGCAATTCGTATCCAATTGAAAACCGGGTCCATGAAATGTGAAGGGGTACGCATAAACGCGATTCGGAGGTTATTGCCAGATATCATCTTTCATCTAATAGACAATTAAAACATTATTAAGGACAAAGGTATCCTTATAGTCCTAAAATGCATATAAATAATACCTTCTTTCAAAAAAAAGAAGGCAGTCAAATTTCGTGATCGTATTATCAAATACCCCCGTAGTGTAGCGGTCAATCATGCAGGACTTTGGATCCGGCGACACCAGTTCGAATCTGGTCGGGGGTATTCCGAAGAGAATTCGGGCAATTTCCTTTTTGTTTTCAAAAATAAAGCATAATTGAACCTCATTCATTGGATAATGCAACTTTGAGTACATATCCTATCTGTAATAAGCAGATTTCAGGAATTAACAGAATGTTTCAAAAATTGGAAATCATCAAAACCATTAATTATTCTCGTCAGCTCCCCTGAATTTTTCCTAATGCTTCGGCTGCTTTCTCCCGTGTTATTTCATCCTCATCATTCAACGCCAGCCTGAGTGCATCTACTGCCTTTTCTGATTTTATCTCACCGAGGGCCCATGCAGCCCCATGCCTGACATAGACATGGTTGTCTTTCAGGGCCAGAATAAGCGGTTCAACAGCCTTTTCCGATTTGCTGTGTCCAAGTGCCCCGGCTGCGGAAGAACGGACAATTTCATCGGAATCTTTAAGCTCCTGAATCAGGTGTTCAACCGATTTCTCTCCGGGAATATCTGCTGGTACGGCTGTATCCGCACGGGCAGGTTCGGTGCTTCTGGCGGCCGGCAACTTTGCCTTCTTTTTACTTTTTGAGACCATAATATGTCACAACTTCCTGCTGCACCATCCCTGATATGACGGAAATCGGGATATAGTATGGAAGGTCTCCGGTACTGTTGTGCGGATTTGAACGATCATATCCGGGCAGAGCATGTGGATATCTATCAAAGATATATATAGAGATTTGCAGCTTTCGGGGTAACACAAGCACTACTTTGAAACAGATGAAAATATTCCGGATGTGATCTTGCCGGGCTGGTGCTGTATCTATCATTCTCTCCCTTTGAGGGATCGGGGGCCGGAATCGCGATCGCACTGAAGGACATATTCAAGAATTTTGTCGGTGGATCATTATCGGGACACGGCTCTATACGGTCGGAAACCGGATCGGGATCGGCTGGCAGACAGGAGATGTCATTGGTATCAGACTGATGAATACCACGCTTGTCGAACCCGGCAGGCAGGTGCATGATGATCAACCTCCCGGCTGAAAATGAGATCCCTAAAAAAATTTTGAGATTTTAATCATATCCTATACGGCCTCAAGCCAGTCCCAGGCCTCCTCAATCCTTCCCGCTTTAAAGAACCGGACCGAGAGCCCCGTAATGATCCCGGTGATCTTCACCATCCACGTCATCCATTCGTCCCAGGAATCGTCCGCGACAATGGCCATGCGTTCGACTTTTGAGAACTGCGGCCATCCCTTCAGTTCTTCCCATGCCCCTCCCTCTGTCCAGCCACCAAAATATTCGACCTGGATGAGTAACCGGATTTTTTTGTACTGCTCAAGGGCTCTTTCCAGTTCCGGCATGAGATTATTGGTGTAATCTTCTTCCGTAAGCTTTCCAACAAGACGGAACCAGAGTATGTTTCCCCGTGCTGCGTTCTTTTCTATCATAGGCTCCACCTTGCACCGTGGATCTTTTAATATTTTCGATTCTGTTGATATCCTCAAAATGTCTGGTGCATATGGAAAAAGACCTGGAGCATTCACTACCATGGGTGCAATTTGTGGTCTTTGGCGACAGCAATGAAGAAGGTAGCAACATTTCGATGTAAAGACCCTGGACTCGCGTGCGATTATGGGATGAAAGCTGAAGGTGAGATGGAGCTGATGAAGAGGATCGATGGATCCCGTAACCAGGTGTGCATCTCCCTTCCCGCTGCCGATTCCATTTGTTTTCATGCCATGGGGGAATCCGGCCTGATATCGCTGCACGATCGTTATACCTTTCCTGATCTCCATACGTACTTCCAGCGAAAACCTCATGTAGGGGGTGTGACTTAAGGTAGTGATGGAGGAAATCAGATGTCAGAAGCAGATGAGCCCGCTGTGGTTAAAGTAATTGAACTGATCGGCAGTTCGCCGAAAAGCTGGGAAGATGCAACAGCCAATGCCGTGAAGGAAGCAGGAAAAACCATCAGGAACATCAAGGCAGTCTACCTGAAGGAATGTACTGCGAAGGTGCAAAATAACAGGATTGTGGAATATCGTTCCAATGTGAAAATTTCGTTTGTCGTGAACAGGGATAACTGATCCATCCCGGGGATTCCTTTTTGGGAATTGGAGATAAACCCCCATTGACCCGATCACAGGGATTCCAATGTCGCTGCTCTCCGGAACAGACCCGGGGGAGCGCCTGCCCTTTATGAAAACTGCAGTGGGAACTACACTGACTGCTCCCAGACCCGACCCATATCGATGAGCGGACGTGCCTCGATAATCTCGAACCGCACCGCGGCATCGATCATGTTGGCCGCCGCCTCCCCGTTCATTCGCGCGATCCGGTTTTTGAGGTCATCGAGCATCGTTCCCGACATTGCCAGCTCCATCACTTTCAGGTATACCCGGGCCCCTTTCCAGTCAGCAAGCGTCTCTCCCGGATCTATGATAAGGAATACCGCGTGCGGGTTTTCCTGGAGATTGGCCAGCGTACGGTGCTTCCCAAGCCCCATGACCACGGTCCTCTCATCGGTCATGAATGGCGAGCCGAAGACAGCAGACTCGACCTTTCCGGCTTTGTCCGCTGTGCAGAGTATCCCGGCCCTCGGTGGTTTGTTAAAGTAATCCATGAATTTTGATGGCATATGGCATCACCTTTTCTTATGTTGGGCTGAGTGTATGAGGAGTTATAAGTTTGTGCAGGATCGGGGCAGGAAATGGTCTCTTAGGGAGCACGGATACCCGGGATTCCTCTCCCATGGAGGTAAAAGGTGCATCCGCTAAAAAACAGATTATGAATAGGGGCGGATCTTCCTGAATAACCACACCTTGACCTGGTCATTGATCATGAAGGACACCAGTGCATATCCCCAGACAATAAGCGCAAGTGTCCAGCCAACCGGCGTCATGAAAACACCGTAGATCGCAATGAGGGTCGCGCCTACCTGCGTAATTTCTGCCGTGCCAAAAAGGGCAAGGGAGGGATACGGGCGCTCCCAGAAATGCTGCTGGCCGGTGCGGGCAAGGTAAATCGTAATGTGGCCGGCGACTGCAAGCTTGAGGAAGACGAGCGTCTGCACGACACCGGCATCAAGGTGGAAATACTCTTTTGCCATCCAGAGAAGTATGAAGCTTGAGACAACCCCCAGGATTCCAAGGATCGTTGCGAGGGTCATGATCCGGTTCATCTGCCAGTGCACGGGTTTTGCAGCAACCGGTGCATTGTCGAATGCAATCATCATGATAGGGAGGTCGTTCAGGATCGCGAGAACTACGATCATGAGTGCAGTAACCGGGTAAAAGTCGAGGAAAACGATACAGAGTGTGAGGAATATGAGCACCCTGACAGTCTCGGCGATCCGGTAGACCGCATAATTTTCCATACGGCGGAAGATTTCCCGGCTCCGCTGGATCGCGTCGATGATAACCGAGAGCCCGGGTTTCGTGAGGACGATATCCGCAGCGGACTTCGCAGCATCGGTTGCACCGGCGACCGCAATACCGGCATCTGCCTCCCGGAGTGCCGGTGCATCGTTCACGCCATCCCCGGTCATACCGATAATATGGTCGCCTCCCTGCAGGATTTTCACGATATTGAACTTGTCCTCGGGAAGGACCTGGGCAAACCCATCCGCAGTCTCCAGTTGTTTCCGCGCCTCTTCTCCTTCACCGGCAATCAATGCAGTCCGAAGAAGGATGTTCTGGCCAAGACCCACCTGCCCGGAGACCTCGTGAGCGATGGCAATGTGATCTCCCGTGACCATCTTCACGTTCACGCCGAGTTTTTTTGCCTCGGTTATCGTAGCCGCAGAGTCCTCACGGGGAGGATCGAAAAGCCCGATCAGGCCAAGGTACTGCCATTTCCCGGTATTGTCTGACTTCGCCACCCCGAGTGCCCGGAAACCCTTCTCCGCAAATCCCGTCACCCATTCGTCCAGCGCAGAAGCAGGAACCCCGTCACTCCCGGTAAGAGCTGTGATTGCCTGTGGCGCTCCCTTGGCTACTTCGAACGTTATTCCGGAAGGGTCCCGGATCGAGGCCTTTGAGAATTTGGCAACAGGATCGAAGGGAACGAAACCCAGTATTTCATCACCGGCGTTATCAGGGAGTGGCGTGATACGATCATAACGGGAAAAAATTGCCGTGTCGATGGGGTCATTGCTCTCTCTTCTGGAAGCCTGCGCCGCTGCGATAATGACCTCGTCTTCCGAAACCCCGGGGAATGTCCGGATATCGCCGACACTGATGGAATTCTGCGTGATGGTCCCGGTCTTATCGGCACAGAGAATATCCATACCGGCCATCTCTTCTATTGCAGTGAGCCGGCTCACGATAGCCTCCTTTTTTGCAAGGGCCACTGCCCCGACGGCAAGGGTCACGGTCATGACTGCAGGAAGTGCAGCCGGAATGGCCGCTACGACTAAAATAAGGGCGAACTGAAGGGTATTTAAGAAAGATTCCGACCTCAGGAATGCAACAACCAGAACGATGCTGACCATCGCGATAGCAAAGACGATGAGGTAGTTGCCAATCCGCTCGACAGCCGCCTGGAAATGGCTTCGCGGAGATTTTATCTGGACAAGCCGGGCGGTCTTGCCAAAAAAAGTATTACCTCCGATTGTCGTGACCTTCGCATCCATCTCGCCCTGACGTGCGATCGATCCGGAGTAAACCGTATCGCCCGGTTTCTTTTCTACCGGGAGGGATTCTCCAGTCAGGGCCGATTCATCGAGAAGCAGATATTTCCCTTTGCCCAGCACCGCATCGGCCGGTACGATATCGCCAAGCCGGATATGAACGAGATCGCCGGGCACGAGCTCGTGGGCCGGAATCTCCTGCCATGTCCCATCCCGGAGCACACGGGTATTGGGCGCGAGCTGTTTTTTTAAGAGTTCAATTGCGTTCTCCGCCTTGCGCTCCTGGAAAAATCCCACAACAGCGTTTGTGACGAGCAGCAGGAGGATAATGGCAAAGTCCTCCCAGTGTGCGATAACTGCCGAAAGTATCGCAGCGATCTCGATCATCCACGGGATCGGGCCCCAGAAATAGCCAAGGAACTTCAGCAGAGGGTGTTTCTTTTCTTCAGGAATGTCGTTGAACCCGTATTGTTTCCGGAGCTCAATGACTTCGGCACTGGTCAGTCCTGTCAGGGATCCCTGAGAGGATTCATGTGATTCTGTTGCAGTATCGCCCGGTGTTTTATTACTTGATATAGACATGGTCTCCTGTTATTCCTGACCCAAAGTAATCCCATGATTCCTAATATCTTTCTATAAAAAAATGGTTCTGACCTCTATACCCGTGTGGAATGGTACCGGACCATTCATTTTGTTCTCTCCCGTTCCAGACGTTCTTCCATCTCAACCACTTTCCGGGTGATCTTCATCACGGAGTCCGGGTTGAGGGATATGGAATCAATGCCCTCCCTGACCAGGAACTCGGCGAACTCCGGGTAATCGCTCGGTGCCTGTCCGCAGAGCCCGCTGTGGCGCCCGTTCCGCCGTGCACCCTGTATCGCCATGGACACGAATTTCATTACGCCGGGGTCCCGTTCATCGAAATCATGGGCGACCAGACCGGAGTCACGGTCGACCCCGAGTGTCAGTTGGGTCAGATCGTTCGACCCGATCGAGAACCCGTCGAACAACCGGCTGAATTCATCGACAAGGAGGATGTTGTTCGGGATTTCACACATGACATAGATCTCGAGCCCGTTCTCCCCCCGCGTGAGCCCGTTCTTCGCCATTTCGGCCAGTACTTTTTCAGCCTCGTCGACACGCCGGCAGAACGGGATCATGATGATCAGGTTCGATAGCCCCATATTATCCCGCACCCGTTTCATCGCACGACATTCAAGCGCAAAACCCTCGCGGTACTTCTCATCATAGTACCGGGACGCACCGCGGAAGCCGAGCATTGGGTTGGACTCATGAGGTTCGAAATAGTTCCCCGCGAGGAGGTTGGCGTATTCGTTGGTCTTGAAGTCGCTCATTCTCACAACGACCGGCTTCGGGTAAAAGGCCGCCGCGATCGTCCCAATGCCCTGCGACAGTTTCCCTACAAAATATTCTTCCGGATTATCGGTCCCGTACGTGAGTGCCCCGATCTGTGCCTTCACATTTTCATCGGCGACTTTTTCCGGGTGGACAAGCGCCATCGGGTGGATTTTGATATAATTACTGATGACAAACTCCATCCTGGCAAGACCGATGCCGTCATTCGGGATCATCGAGAAGGAAAAAGCCTCGTCCGGTTCCCCGAGATTCATCATAATCTTTGTTTTTGGGCGCCTGAGGCTCGCTAAGGATACTTTTTCGACGTGGAACGGCAGGATGCCTTCGTACACGACCCCCTCGTCACCCTCAGAGCAGTTAACAGTAACGTCCTGCCCGGTCCTGATCTTTTCCGTAGCATCATTGGTCCCGACGACTGCCGGAACACCGAGCTCCCGGCTGACAATTGCTGCATGGCAGGTACGCCCACCCCGGTTGGTAACGATCGCTGCGGCGGTCTTCATGACAGGTTCCCAGTCAGGGTTCGTCGTATCCGAAACCAGGATCTCTCCCGGCAGGAACTCATGGAGGCGGCTCACATCGGCAATCACGCGAGCCCTGCCGGACGCGATCTTTTCGCCGACGCTCTTTCCCTTCACAAGTATCGGCCCCCGTTGTTCAAGATAATAGGTCAGGAGGACATCCTTAACATCCTGGGAATGGACGGTCTCGGGACGTGCCTGCACGATGAACAATTCCCCGGTTATTCCGTCCTTTGCCCATTCGATATCCATCGGGACAGGCTGGTGTGCCTTCTGCGAATAATGATCCTCAATCCTGAGAGCGTACCGTGCCAGCACGAGGATTTCGTCATCCGTGATACAGAAAAGCCGGCTGTCCAATTCAGGGACTTCGACATTCCTCGTCAGGTCCTTGGAGGTCCCCTGGCCATAGACCATCTTGATCTTCTTATCGCCAAGGTTTTTTCTGATAATAGCCCGGTGCCCGGTCCGTGTTGTCGGTTTGAAGACGTAGAACTCATCGGGGTTGACGACTCCCTGCACGATGTTCTCACCAAGGCCGTACGAGCCGGTGATAAAGACGACATCCCGGAACCCGGTTTCGGTATCTAGGGTGAAGATAACTCCGCTTGAAGCCATGTCGGAGCGGACCATCTTCATGACTCCGATTGAGAGTGCAACCTTGAAATGGTCGAACTTTTTATCGACCCGGTAGGAGATCGCACGGTCGGTGAACAGGGATGCAAAACATTTACTGCAGGCCTCCCTGAGCGCAATATACCCGCGGATGTTCAGGTAGGTCTCCTGTTGGCCGGCAAAAGACGCGGTGGGGAGATCTTCTGCGGTAGCAGAGCTTCGGACCGCAACATCGGTGTCAGGGCCATACTCTTCGCAGAGCTGGTCGTAGGCCGCCCTGATCTCCTTCCAGAGGTCATCAGGTATGCCGGCACCAAGGATCAGGTCCCGCACTTTTTTCCCCCGGCCCGCAAGATCGGCGACGCTGGTCTTGTCGAGGCCTGCCAGAGCGCCTTTAATCCCGTCAATGGTGCCGCCCGTCCTCACCACATGCCAGTACGCGTCGGCGGTTATTGCAAACCCGTTGGGTATCTTCACACCGACCTTCGTCAGATCCTGGTACATCTCCCCAAGCGAAGCATTTTTGCCCCCGACAGTGGCGACATCTTCGTTCCTGATCTCCTTAAACCAGCGTATATATTTTGTAGGATTCATATCATGGTCTCCGTTTGTGCCTTCATGAGGCCTCCATGCGTGCTGCCATGTATGACGCGAGGTCCAACAGCCGCCTCGCGTATCCCCATTCATTATCGTACCAGACCAGTATTTTGACAACTCTTCCGTTGATAACTGCAGTGGACGAGGCATCGATGATGGCAGAGTGGGGGTTTCCGATGATGTCGGCAGATACCAGCTCGTCTTCGCAATACTCCATAATGCCGTTCAGCTCGTTTGCGGCTGCGTTTTTCAAGGTGGTGTTGATGTCCTGTGCAGAGACCTGCCGACCGAGATGCGCCACAATGTCGGTGATCGCACCGTCCGGAACGGGGACGCGGAGAGCAATGGCATGCATTTTACCTTTCAGCGCCGGGATTGTCAGTACTGTTGCCTCCGCTGCACCTGTTGTGGAGGGGATAATGGAGAGAGCGGCAGCACGCCCCCGTCGTTTTTTATTTGCCGATTTGTCGACGAGGGCCTGGCTCGACGTATAGGCATGGACCGTTGTCATCATCAGGTACTCGATACCGAAAGCATCGTTGAGCACTTTGGCGACGGGAGCAATGCTGTTGGTCGTGCACGACGCATTTGAGACAATGTGGTGCTTTTTGGGATCGAAGGTCTTCTCGTTTACACCCATCACGAAGGTTGCGTCCGATTCGGCTGCAGGGGCACTGATAATGACCTTTGAAGCGCCTGCCTGCAGGTGTCTGGCAACGTCCACGCGCTTCTTGAAAACACCGGTGCATTCAAGCACGATATCGATATCATGCTCTTTCCACGGGATGAGGGCCGGGTCCCGGCTGTTTACGATGTCGAGTCGCCGGGATTCCAGTGTAAGATAATCCGAACCGTATGAGACCGGAAATGGGGCTTTACCGTGTACCGAATCGTACTTGATCAGGTACGCGAGATCCTCTATAGATGTCGAAGAATTGGCGGCAGTGAGCCGGATGTTTTCCGGCGGGTTTTCACTATAATGCCTAAGCACAAGCCGCCCGATTCGCCCAAGACCATTGATCGCAACATTTCTCATGAACCATACCCTCCTCGTATCTTAGATGTGATCACTTCCGGTCGGGGTCTGATATACATTGGCTTTCGAACCAGTTTTTGAAACCAATGTTGAGATATCAACGCAGCGCTGGCTAAAGCCCACGGGGGTTCAATCGTTTTTCAGACGCATCGATGGATCGGCATCGAGGATCAACCCGAGGACTTCGTCTTTCTTTTTTTTCATGAGGGATTCGCTGTCCGCTTCAATATTAAGCCGGATCACCGGTTCCGTGTTCGACGGCCGGAGATTGAACCACCAAGTATCGTACTCGATCGTCAGGCCGTCAAGCTGGTCGGTCTTCGCGTCCACGTAATTAGCAGCCAGGGAGGCGATGATGGCATCCTTTCGGGAGACCTGCAGGTTCATTTCGCCGGTCGAATAATATTTCATGAGGGGGCGGACAAGGGACGAAAGCGGCTTGCCGTTCATTGAAAGAACGTTTGCCATCGCGATCATGGCCATGAGGC
>CAYWHL010000081.1:0-10423 GCA_964457995.1 uncultured Methanoregula sp.
TGACCGATCGCGAGCAGGAGTTTTTTTGCCCAAAAAAGTTTGCCCCGCTTTATCGGGTCTACGCTGGTGTCATCCAGGTCAAAACCGATGAGCGTGATATGCCCGGCACCAAGTTCGTCAGCGGCAAAAACAGCCCGGTCGCCATCAGAAAATCCACCGAAGTTATGGACATGGGGAAGCGGGGGCCCTTGCGTGGTGGCAACAACCGGCCCCCTGAATTGTGGCACCCAGTATCTGAGAAGGGGCATATTGTCACCATGCGCATGGACTACGAGAATCGTACCTGATTCATTCAAATCGAGAAACCTGTCAGTCGCTCCGTCAAGATCGGTAAAGACCGCATCCGGCCGGATACCGTGTGCATCGAGCACTTCAGCTGCTGCATCCGCTGCAAATACGACACCCCGTACTCTGGTCAGCTCGTGTTTCAGGCAGGGTGCGTTACCACAGACAGTTACTTCTTTGTCACGGGTAAGTGCTGCGAGGGACGGGAGGTCATCGCGGGATAAAAGCGAGGCAAGCAGTCGGGCTGCTTCCTCGTCCTGTGCACGGGAAAAACCAAAATAGTCCAGGATTTCGCAGTACCAGGGTTCCCATTCTTCAAAGTCCATTGTCACCTTTTGGATCCATTTTTTTTGTCGTCTTTTCCAGTCCGACAAGGCTCCTGAACTTCTTTAACAGGGGCTCAATAACAAATTCAAGCAGCTGGGCTTTGTTGTCAACTTTGCCGAAGTAATGAAGGGGGAGAGTGGCTGCTGCCATATTCGGGTGTCCGCCTGCATCACCTATATCCCCGAACGCTTCTGAAAGTGCATTACCGATATGCAGCCTGATGTCACGGTTGCGTGCAGAGATAACGATCGCTGTGTCAGTAATACCATAGACAAGTGCCGTGTTTACCCCTTCAAGGGTAATAAGAATATCTGCAGCCTGGGGGAGTGCGTCACGGTTCATGACGTATCCTACGTTCGCGAAGAGATACCCGCTCTGGATCGATCGTTCTTTAATTGCTGTGCCTATCACATCCAGAGTCTCCTGCGACATAGAGGGCGACATGATCTTATCGAGAAGATCAGCATCAGTGAGCGGCAGGAGGAACCCGGCGTAGTTGAGATCCTGAGGCGTTACATTACGCTTGAATTCCCTCGTGTCCGTCCGGATACCGTACAGGAGGGCAGTCGCAACCCGTGTGCCAACGGGAACATCGAGCTCCTGCAGGTACTGGGTGAGGATACTTGCAGTCGCACCAACACCGGGGCGAATATCGATAAATGTATTCTGTGTCGCCATGTGCCTGTCATCCTTGTGATGGTCGATAATAATGTTGATCCTGGTCTGGGGAGGTACATCATTGTTGACCCCCTGGGACGGGCAATCCACGAGGGCAAGGTAGGTGCATTTCTGGAGCGCCTCAGTCGTGAGGTGCTCCATTTTAATATCGAGCAGATTAACAAACGTCCGGTTTTCCTGATGACCGATGTTGCCTTCGTAAAATATCCGTGTTGTAAGTGATTTCGGGTTGGCATGTTTTGCGATCTCAGCGAGCGCCATTGCAGAAGCAATCGCATCCGGATCCGGGTTCTTATGGGTGATAATGCCCAACGTGCCCTCCCAGCTGGCAAGCAGAGTAAAGAGCCGCTGCGAAATCCTGCTCGAGTGCTGCTTTTTGATCTGGAGGATGGCTGCCTTTGCAACCACTTCCTGGGGGTAAAGCACAAACTCCGCACCGGCGGCGGTAAGCTTCTGCCCGTTTACCGGATCAATTGAACGTGCGACGACCTGGACAGCCGGGTAGCGCCTCTTGATAGTGAGAACTGCAGCGAGGTTGGCATCGCTGTCGCCGGTCATCACGAACGCGATCTCAAAAACGGGGAGCCCGGTCAGCATCTCCGGTAAGGCAATATCCCGCAGGTAAGCGTCAAACTTCTGGTCACGGAGGTTGCGTACCCGGGTATCATCCTTGTCAACCACGACAACGCGCTCATTTTCTTTTGCGAGTTCCAGGATAATGTTGTAACCATTAGTCCCGCATCCGAAAATGCAGTATTTTGTCGGTCCCGGTTGCTCGAACGGGGCTTCTTGCGGCATGTTAGAGAAGATGTATCATTCCAGCATATTAAGGGATTCTTTATGCGAGTATCTCCAAAACATTTATTCGGCATTATCGACCACATTACTAGGTCAAACGAGCTTGGGTCTGTAGCTTAGTTCGGCATAGCGGCGGACTCTTAATCCGCAGGTCAAGGGTTCAAATCCCTTCAGGCCCGTTGTTCTCTCCACGGTTTTTTTTAGTCAGGCCTTGTTCCACCTTATGATACCTGCATAACCGGCAGCACCTGTTACCAGTTCCGTTTTCCGGAAACAAAACCTTCTATTCCCTTTTTCTGGAGTATCCTGATATTTTTAAGATGTGCTTTTCCGTGAACAGGTGCAAGAAACGTCAGTTTTTCGCATCGTGCGGGGTCATTTGTGCACTCCCAGCATCCCAGGATCTTTTTTGCCCGGCAGCATTTCCGTATTTTGCAGAATGGCGGCCCGCCCCCGTTCCTGCACCCCTTTTTACACCGGAATTTTACCATCGCACCGAGAAGGTCGTAGCATTGCTGGTAATGCTCAAAGGGTTTGCCCATGGGGATTTTTGCTATGGCATCAGCAAATTTCCCGTATTTTGCCTGCCGCAGTATGTTACGACATCGGAAATTTTTTCTTCCATATACGTTGGATCGTTCCGGCACTCTTTAAAGATTATCCGCGGGGAAGAAAATGATGCAGGCAATTCTCCTCCTGCTGTTCACTCTATCCATCCCTTCTGCACCCATCGCTCATACTCTTCAGGACGGAAATCGCGGTTCTCCTTAACGATTGTCTGGAAATATGCCCGGTTGTCAGCAAGGATCGCCTCCTGCGCCGGATCAAAAAAACCATTCATGACAGCTCCTGCAAGTTTTTTACCGAGTGCTTGTGCGGCGGGTTCCGTTTCATCAACAGTTTCCGTTTTCCCACCTGAGGCAACACTGATTCCCCCCACCGATATAACCCCAAGGTAATTCAGCACGTGGTTCAGGTACGAAACAGCATCGTTCCCTCCGGATTCATACGTGGTCGCAACGGAGCACCCGAACTTTCCGGCCAGTACCTGGTAATGGATGGCATCAGCGAGACGGTCAAAGAATACCTTCATCTGGCCGCTGATGTTATCGATGTAGACAGGTGAGCCGAATAGAATGCCGTCTGCTTCCTGCATCCGTATCAGGAGGGAGGGGACATCATCATCATTGACACAGATACCATTCAACGAGCACACCTCGCAGGCCGTGCAGGGAGTGACGCGGTAATCCGCACGGTCAATCATCTCTGTCTCCGCCCCGGCTTCTGCTGCCCCTTCAAGCACAAACCCCGCAAGCTTTCGCGTGGTACTGCGGATCGTGCGGGGGCTCCCGTGGATGGCAATGATCTTCATTTTGTGGGTCTGCTCCTGCTCAGGGGATTAGGTGGCGGGGTTATTATGGATAAGAGGGGGTTTTCCTGTTCAGGTATTCGTAAAAAAAGATTGGCAGAGGACTGCATCGCAACATCCTGTAAGGATTACTTTTTCAGGACACCTTCGAGCCAGTCACCGATAAAGGCGCCCACGATAAAGATGAGCACGAAGATCATAATCTCGATAAAAATACCAAACACTCCCAGGAAACCGACACTAATACTTATGCCTCCGGGAACAAGGAACATCGAGACGAGCACGAAAATAATACCCAGGACGATACCGATAATCGCGCCATTTTTGAGGATGCCCATGAAGTCTTCCTTTCCATGGTGAAAAAAGCCGAATGCTATACCGATGATGAAATTCAGCAGTTCAAGCCACATGTAAATACTCCTGATTTAAAGCAGAATATCATACACCCGGCGCTAAATAGGTTGTGGAAGTAACGGGTAATCTGCCTGAAATATCCAGGATTATACGACTGTCAGGAATCGTGTCCGGATATCTGAAAGGAGACCTTCAGTTATTCAAGGGTGATGAAAACCTGCCGCCATGGTCTGTTACCGATCACCCGGGTTTTATGACCCTGCCCGGAGATATCCTCGGCAAGCAGGACATCTCCCTTCCCAAACCGCCGTTTATCGCCGCTGCTCACTTCAATCTCAGCCTTACCTTCAAGGGTGATAATATACTCCCGGCAGACAACATTGTGCCAGGTATAGTGATACTTTGCAGGGACCTCCCTGAAAAAGAAAGCTTTTACTCCGACAGGCTCGGTAAAAAAACCCAGGGGAGCACGGGCTTCAAGCTGAATCTCAATGTCATCAAAATGGGACTGGTTATCCAGCCCGGTAAAAAGTCGCGTGATTCTCATACGGTATCCTCTGGTTACAATGTGTGATGTGAATAATTCCGAAACTGTGGAAACAGTAAATACTACCAATCTGGTATAAAGGTTTTTTTATTTTTTCTCTGCACTTATTTTATAGTACATATCCCGGCAAAATAACAACTTTACCGGGGCAGATTCATTGACGTTCCCTGCTGCCATATTAATGAATCCGGGCATTGACCACAATCCTTTTCCACCGCTCCCCCAACTCACATTGTATGCCCGAAACGGATCTTGGCCGGTCACTGTTTATTATGGCCCTGATTGCGATAAGCATCGCTGTAGCAATCTTCATCAATTTCTCCAGCCCTGCACCTGCATCCAGTGCAACCGGAACTCTTACCGGCACTGTCACTATCGGTCCCTTGTGCCCGGTCGAACCCTGCACCATTACACCAGACCAGCTGAGCGCTGTATTCGCTGCACGGACAATTGTTGTTTCGAATATGGGGGGAACTGTTATCGCTGAAGCGTTCCCGGACCCGTACGCCGGCTATTCAATTGCATTAAAACCCGGGACATATAGTGTTGATATCCGACACACGGGAATTGACCGGAGCCCGGACCTGCCAAAAACCGTTACAATCCGGGCAGGGGAAACGGTCCGGCTCGATATCTCGATTGACACCGGTATACGGTAAAAACGAGACCCGGTCAGCAAAAATTCTCTGTGATATACACCTTTTCCGATGCAATCGCAATCCCGATGCCCTCGCGGTCAAAGGTCCGGGTCAGGATATTCTCGCGGTGCCCGGAGCTGTTCATCCAGCCAGCAACTGTGGTCTGTGCAATCGCCTCAGGTGAGTTCCAGTGGTACACGGTCTCGCGGTTGCTGTAGAACGTGGCAGAAGAATAGAGGTTGTTCTGGAAGAGATTTTCCGCAATACCGTAGGTATAATACGAGCCATAGTTTTTCCTGCAGATGTAGCCGGCAGCAGTTGCACGGGACGTGGGATCCTGTCCTGCCGGATTCATATGGGCAAAATAATGCTGTGCTGCCATATCCCCGCTATGCTTTCTGGCGATGTCAGCGAGCGCTGGATCAAAGCTTAGCGCACCAAGACTCTTGTCTGTCCGCTGTTGGTTTATCAGTTCATGCACCCTCTGTTCCAGTGCTGTCGTGGAGACCGGGTAGGGATACGCTGCACCGGTTCCCGCTGCAACCGTGAGCGGGGGAGTTGCCAGGGTTGTGGGTTCCGGGCTGGTGTTCATCGTGACCGTTGCTGGGGAAAAAGCAGGTGTATGTACCGCAATTACACCACTCGTTTGTTCCTGCGTGCCTGGTATCGTGTCAGACCCGGACCGCATGATTGTACCGGTGAAGAGAAAAATCAGGGCAAATCCCGCAACAACAGCCAGCAGGATGATACTAACAGCAAGGTAACGCCGTCTCATGGTTATTCATTCCTACCCTAGGAGATACCCACTCATCACAAGAAAAAGAATAATGAGAATTATGATCACCATAATTGCAATCATAACTTTCAGCCAGGGGATTTCCTTTCCTGGTTTCCCTTTTTTTGCAGGCCGGGATTCTGCAAAACCGCCGCTGGTAGCGGTCACACCACTGCCCCTGCCATACCGAATGCCCACGCCGGGCGCTGGTTTTTTCTGCCATGAGATAATGCCGGTACACTGGTGATTAGGTGGCAACCGGCACTCCGGGCAGAATTTTCCGCCGCAATACTGGCAGGTAAACGGAAGGGTGCATTCGTTGCCGCAGGAATCACAGCGTGCCATGGTAGAGCAATTATGTTTTTGTTGCCATTAATACACTGCATGCTACCACACTCCGGATCCTGAGCCCGGATCTTTTTTCCAGACAGATTGAGTTTACAAAATGCGGGCATCTGGATCACAGGTCAGACTCATCCATCAAATCCCTTATGCTCTCACGAACCGGAATACCTTTGCATGGGGCATTACAGCCGGGGCGATGTGGTGATCGCTCCTGTCGCTTTTGAAGAGCGGAGTGGGGTCAAGACCCGTCCTGCCGTGGTCATCTGGACGACAGGGCAGGGTGACGTGTATCTCTGCCCGGTCAGCAGCAAGCCTTCATCAGACGCTCCCTCTGTCCCGATTTCCCTGGACGATTTTTCAGAGGGCGGGCTCGATCTTTTTGATGAAAGTTATGTTCTGACTTCGCAGGTTCGCAGGATCCGAAATGGTGAAGTTATTGGAAAAAGGGGACGACTCACCGAAGAATCTTTCACGTCCATTGCGATCAAGGTGCCGCAATCACTGGTCCCTGATAGTGCCCGGGAAAAAGGAACCGGATATTTTTAAATCCCAGCGATAATCGTATCAACTTATATTCATATTCTTCTTTAGTTAGGATCGGTGAGGTTGCAAGGATGGACATTGCGCATAGCATACACGAGATCGAAACACAGGTTGGAAGACTATCCCCCATGCAGAAATTCCTTCTTGGCACGGATGGATCGGTGACGCAGATTCTGGAAGCGATTACGGGCAAACCTGTCGTTATCGAAACACGGGTGCAAAAAATTATTGCAGCCGATCCCGCAACTGCAGAACTTCTCGGGATCGGGCAGGGTGATCCTGTCAATTACCGTGTCGTCGAAATCAAGACACCTGCAAGTGGTGAAGTGTTGATCTATGCAATATCACATACACCCATTGCCCGCCTCTCTCCGGAATTCAGAGATGACCTGATGAAAGCAGATGTACCTATCGGCAGGATCATCCAGAATCACCGGATTGAGGCGCGGCGCGAGATCCTGAATGCCTGGGTTTCTCCTGCATCAGAAGAAACGGGCAGGATATTTTCCCTCTGCAGCCATGAACCGCTGCTCAGCCGGCAGTACCGGATCATTCATGACGGCAAACCGCTGATCTTTATCGAAGAACAGTTTCCGTACAACAGGTTCCTCGATGAACGGCGGGTAATTATCCAGACACCGTCACGCCTCCATCTCACGCTCATCGATATGCATGGCGGTTCCGGGCGGGTCGACGGGGGAGTAGGTATCACTCTGGATGAACCGGGGATTCTTATCGAGGTGCGCCAGAGTCCGGTGCTTGAAGTGCAGGGTTGTGACAGCATGGTGCGGGAACGTATCATGGATACCGCTGGTTTGGTCCTGAAAGGTTTGCATGCAGGCGGTAACGTGTCAATAACGATTCGGAACCACTATCCTTCACATATCGGTCTTGGCAGTGGATCACAGCTTATGCTTGCGATTGCCCGGGGGATTGCCGAGCTTTATGGGAGAACACTTACGGTAAAAGATCTTGCCCTGCTGGTTGGTCGCGGGGGTACCTCCGGCATTGGTACTGCGGCATTTGAATACGGGGGATTTATTGTCGATGGAGGGCATACGTTCGGGCAGAGCGGTGAGAAGGCTGAATTCCGGCCGTCCTCAGCTTCACGGGGGGTCAGACCCCCTCCCATCATTGTGCGTCACGATTTTCCCAAAGACTGGCGAATCCTGCTTGCGGTGCCCAATCTTCCTGCCGGTGCGAGCGGTCTGAAAGAAACTGATATCTTCAGAACCCACTGCCCGGTCCCGGTTGAAGAGGTCCGGATGCTCTGCCACGAGATACTGATGCGGATGCTTCCCGGTATTGTCGAAAAGGATCTCGACCTGTTCGGTTCGTCGGTCAATGCCATCCAGGAACTGGGATTCAAGAAGGTCGAACTTCGTCTTCAACCAAAACAGATCCCTGAACTTATTGAAAGACTGCGTTTGGCAGGAGCTGCATGTGCAGGAATGAGCTCGTTTGGTCCCACGGTGTACGCTATAGGGGATACAGATATACGGGGGATTGAACAGGCAGCACGCTCATGTATGGATGAACACGCAGGAGGAACCACCCTGATCACATCTGCCCGGAACCGTGGGGCACAGGTAAGGATGGCATAATTTTTCCTGAAATGGCGGTAAAATCATGTCCTGGAATGTCATCAGAAACAGCTACAACATCTTCTGCATCCAGAGTATATCGAACGGTTCACCGAATTTACTGCCGGCATTCTGCAGTCTGCCGACTTCTGTAAAACCATTCTGCAGATGAAATTGGATGCTCGCCCTGTTTTTTGAGGCCATATTTGCGACAAGCGAGGTCATCCCCATCTCTGTTGCATCAGTGGTGAGCCGTTTTAGAAGCAGTTCGCCGAAGCCCTTCCCGGTGAATTCCGGCAGGAGGAAATAGGTGACCATGCCTGTTTTCATAAAGGCAGGAAATGGCAGGACCGGTTTGATCAATCCGAACCCAACAACCCGTGTTTTATTTTCAAGAACATAAAACGCAAGCGTCCCCTCGTGTAAAAACTCAAAGAACCAATCATTGACCGGCATTTCAGGATAGGCAGCATAGCTGGTTGCAGCATAATGATTGAAAATGGCAATAATCGCCTCACGGTCGCTGTCGACGGTTTTGCGAACGATAAATTTTCCATCTGCAGTACGCTCGTTGTTCATCTTAGAGGGTTCCGGTACTTTCTGATGAATGATTTGCTCATTGATAGTGCTGTTTTTCCTGGTGGCTCCATAAAGCGGACGGGCACCAGGAATATACTTTTAAAATGTTTATTTCCCGATCTTTACCAGCATCTCTTCGAGCGACGGGTATCGTGACTCAATTTTCTCGACCTTTCCGCCGGATTCTGTGATTATACCGGTGCACTCGTTGAGTTCCTTTATGTCCTCTGCTTCGCAGATGTAGAACCCTTCCTCCTGCCGGTACGTTTTTGAGTGCCCGATCAGTCTGCCCGGGTCATCAATTGAGAAGAAGATCGTATAGGTCAGTGACCCAAACTGGTCCCGGAGCTGATGCATGTTCCCAAAAGCAACCATTTTACCTCGCTTGAGAATCATCACCTTGTCGCAAATCGCTTCGACCTGATACAGATTATGTGCCGAAAGCACGATTGTCTTGCCTTCCTTTTTTAACGTGCGGAGGTAATCAGCGATGAACCGGGAGGTCATGGGATCAAGCCCGCTTGTCGCTTCATCGTACACGAGAAATGCCGGATCGTGAATGAGTGAGCGTGCTATTGCTGCTTTCCGCTTCATACCCTTGCTGAACTCTCCGATCTTTTTCCCGTCAGGTTCAAGCGACAGCGCGGCGAACAACTGGGTTGACCTGACGCGGATCTCATGTGCCGACAAACCGTAAATCTCACCAAAAAATGCAAGGTAGTTTTCGGCTGTCATTGTCTCATACAGCCGGGACTCTTCGGGCAGGTATCCGAGAGTTTCTTTAAGCATTATCGGATTTTTCACCACATCGATATCGTTGATAAACAATTCGCCGGATGTTGGCGCGATCAGGCCGGATATGATCTTGAGGAGTGTGGTCTTACCTGCCCCGTTATGCCCGATTATCCCGAGGATCTCACCATCTTCAAATGCAAAACTCACATCGTCCAGTGCAGCGAAGGAGTCGAACTTTTTTACCAGGTTGCGGGCAGTAATCATGAGCTAAACCTTATCATTCAGATTTGCCCGGGTTCTCACATATACCTTAGGTTACGGGCATTTGCAGAAATGTTAACCCAATGCTACAATTCATTTTTTATCCGGGTGGTTTTTAACAGCCTTGCAGGAACTACTCCCGACGTGGATTGCAGACCGGATCAGAAACGATTTTGGACTTTCGGCATTAAGGGTACTGTAGCGTCAGTACCGGGACAATGTCAACACCGATGATTATTTGACCGATACCCTGTAAATCTCTGTACTCAACTATAAATCTTGGAGGATTTCACGGCAAAAACAAAAAAACGGCCGCTGTGATTCCAGCCAATGAAAGGACACCTCATGAGCACGCTTATTGACATTGCCACCATCGCCCGATGGGAAGTGAAGAAATCTTTCTCAATGATAAGCCGGGATGTCCTGCCACTTTCAGTTATTCTTTTTATATTGCTGATGATAGCTACCGGTTTTACAGCCCAGACCGGGTTACACCTGCAGGATGGAATGTACCAGGTTGGCGTTGACGACCCGCAGATTGCCTCGCTCCTGGCCAGTGATGCGAGGTTCTCTGTCTACCTCCTTGATGCGCCTGCCCTGAACGCG
>CAYWHL010000082.1:0-10262 GCA_964457995.1 uncultured Methanoregula sp.
CGTGATGGTGACGGGCGATCACCCTGCAACTGCACTCGCAATCGCCCGGGATCTCGGTATCGCCGCATCCTTTGAACAGGTCATTGCCGGGTCTGAACGTGAAGCGTTCGGAAATTATGAAGATTCCGCTTCTCTTAAAAAACTTGAAAATATTTCCATCTTTGCCCGTGTGGTCCCTCTCCAGAAACTTGCAATCGTAAAAGGGCTCCAGAAACTCGGCCATTACGTAGCCGTGACTGGTGACGGTGTCAATGATACCCCCGCACTAAAACAAGCAAATATCGGTATTGCGATGGGGTCGGGCACCGATCTGGCTAAGGACACTGCCTCCATCATCGTTACTGATGATGCGTTCTCCTCCATCGTTGCCGGTGTCCACGAGGGCCGCATCATCTATGACAATATCCGGAAGGTGACCTATCTCCTCATATCCACCGGCTTTGCCGAAGTGGTCCTCTTCGCGCTTGCCCTTGTTGCCGGCCTTCCGCTTCCGCTCCTTGCTGTGCAGCTGCTCTGGCTCAATCTGGTGACCAACGGGATCCAGGATGTGACGCTTGCTTTCGAGAGCGGCGAGCCGGATGTTATGAAGAAAAAGCCGCGACCCCCGTCAGAAACTATCATCAACCGCCTGATGGCTGAAGAAACGCTTGTATCAGGGCTCTATATGGGGATGTGTGCGTTTGCAGTCTGGTATTTCCTCATCGGAACGGGTGTTGAAGAATCCGCAGCGCGGAATCTGGTCCTGCTGCTTATGGTCCTCCTGGAGAACTGTCATGTCTTCAACTGCAGGTCGGAAAGGATCTCTGTATTCCGCATACCCATCTCCCGCAACTATTTCCTGATTATCGGCGTTATCGCAGCGCAGGGAATCCATATCCTGTCGATGTATATTCCCTTCATGCAGGAGGTGCTGGGCGTTTCCCCGGTAACGTTTGAGGAGTGGCTCATATTCCTCGGGATAGCACTCATCCTGATTGCGGTGATGGAAGTGTACAAATTTGCGGGAAAATTTCGGAACAACGAGACGAGCGGAGCCACTCTATTTCAGACGGTATAGAAAAATTATCCGTGATTAGGAAATGAGCAGGCGAAAGATTTTAGTTCATGCTCCCCATGAACAGGCTGAGCGCGAGTCCGGTGATGAGGGCCACCAGGGCATCAGTCGTGAAGTACGAGAGCGACAGCAGCTGGTCAAGCGGGATTCCTCCCCAGAAATACCCGAGGAGGAGCGAGAGGCCCCCGCCGATAACCAGCGCGGCAGCGAGGTGACGGAGACCTCTCCAGTAATCGTGGTAGGTCATCCGGATGAACACCACACTTGCCAGCAGGAATACGATGAAGAACATCAGCCCTGCCTCGAGGGTCGGGGCGGCGATAGTCTTTGAAGAGAACACGCCGAACTCGGCAATTATGATGTAGGCGATCACCGCCCCGATATGTTTATCGCTCTTCAGAGACTCGAGCGAGAGCTTCTCTTTTACCGTTGTTGGCAGAGAGGGCTCCAAAGTCGCTTTCTCCGCATGTGCCAGCTCTTTTTCCCGGAGCTCGGCAGCAACATCTATTGGAGGGGTAAGCGCTGGCACCCCCTCTTCAGCGGGAAGGGATGATTCTGTTACGGCCTCAGGTTTTCTCTGCAACCTGATGATTGAGTGAAGGGTCACGTACAGTGCAATGAAGATCGCGATTATGCCGATAACCGCTCCGGCAGCCCCGAAGATGATAGTATCGGCAGTAATCCCCTCGATGGCAATCTTGAGGGCGAACACCCGGACAAACACGAAGAAGGCCAGTGCCACGATGATAAGAAGGAAGATCTTCTTTAAGACAAAGACGAGGAGGGTTGTGAATTTTTGGATGATGTAGATTGCAATATAGAGGAGGATAAGGAAAAGGACAATGGCAAAGATATCGCCTCTCATGACCTCGTCCGGGAGGGCGTACAGGTACTCTACAGCCTGCTGCTGGACCAGCGCGATCTGGGAGAGGTCAACCATCGGAAGTCACCATGCGGATGTACCATCTGCTACGGCTGTGAATTTATCCATTCTTGTTCACGTATCTGGCCAGACCGGTCTTCCGGTAACTACAACATCCCGCTGGAGGTAAGTTGCTGTGGTCTGCGGTTGAAAGAGACCACTCAGTCGAGGTGCCAGTGAGTAATACCATGTGAGTCCGCCAGCCAGGGAACAGCGAATACAGAATCGGGCGGGGTTATCCCTTTCAGATTAAGAACGACATAATCAAACTGCCGCTTGATGAAATAAGGGTCATAGTTGAACTGGTGATTCCGGTCAGGCAGTACCAGCATGTCGAAGGAAATGACGATACTATTTTGTTTAAGTGATATCAAAAGTGAGGGGATGCAAATTGCGAGATATCTATAACCCCGTAACAGGAATGCGAGGGGAGGGATTTGAACCCGCGAACCCCTTCGGGAACGGATCTTGAGTCCGTCTCTGTTGACCAGGCTTAGATACCCTCGCTCAGAATACAATTTGTTTTAGGATAGTAAAAGGCTTTGAGTTTTTTAAATGTGCTCTAATTCCAATCCTGGTCAATAAAATTTGAGTCTGTCATCGTTGACCAGGTTTGGCTATCTCCGCGCATGAGAGATTATCATTGAACGGGCATCACATAAGACCTGACGTCTTATCAAAAAGAAGATGCCAAAAAGAAGATGCACGAATATTTTACCAGGGTGATCCATTAAGTCCAGTCCCTTGAAAGGGGGGGATACGGGCAATATCCCTCACTTTAAACCATTTCGCTATGAGCGATGTAGAATTCTCCCTGGTTGAAGACTATCACGACAGGGGCGCCAAAGTGGTGGGGCCGGAACTATGGGGAGCGTTTATACGAAAAAAAAGGGCAAAATCACCAATCCCAAATCCTTGATGCATACACACCTCAACTCAGAAAGTCGAAATTACATAATCGCTTTTAAAAATTAAGAAATTACCTGGTTACATAAAATCAGCAAGCCCAAGCTGCTGCTGCTTTTCTTCACCAAATGTTGACGTGATCGCAAGATCGAGGACTTCGACCCGCTGCTTTGTGTATTCAGAGACCTTGTATTTCCTACAGATTTCCCTGGACATTTCAAGATATTTCTTCACCGATCCTTCATGAACTGTCGGGATAATATTACCATTGCAGAAACCCTTTCCTTTATATTTGGAACATTTCCCTGCAAGGGGTATCCGCCGGTAGCTCGTGTTGCATTTTGTGCACCGGAACTTCTGCTTGGAGAATGCAGAAAGGTTACCCATCAGGTCGCGGATGAAATGGGTGGTAAGCACCCGTTCCGCAACGTCATCAACATCTACCGCCCGAATTTTTTCGGCCAGGACAAGTTCCGCTTCAAGTTTTTCGGTCATCGTTTTGAGCTGGGTATACATCGATTCGATCGGCCCTGCTGATATATCCGAGGTGTCATGGGTGAACCGGAATCCCTCAAGCTGTGCTGGTGTTCCGATCCTCTGTTCAACACGATCAATAAGGCCGATTATTGTTTTAGGTTCGGCATAGGTTAGCGCACTTGTATAGAGTTCAAGGGGATAATGATCGCAGACATCGATATTGAGAGATTCCTTGTCGATCTCCGCGGGATCGATCCGGCTCGTCAGCACCAGGGGCGCATCCATCGATCCACCCCTGTTCTGAGGAAGGAATGAACGCGAGAAGTTTATCAGGCCATCAAGAAGCAGCATGATACAGTCCTCATCACCATCGCACTGTCCGGTAAAAATCCCATTTGCAACAAGTGTGTGATCATCTGCAACGGTCAGGCAGTATACCCTCTCTTCTATGCGGGGTACGTGATCAACTGACCGTATATGGTCAGCAATCACGTTTGCACCTTCAAGTACCGGGATAGCGTCACCGCCTTTGAGTTCCATTGCCCTGATCTTCCGGAGGTACATGGTGTCCCAGACAAGCATCGCGTGATCCGGAGTAACCGTAATTTCCTTTCCGAGTGCTGTCGTAAACCGGAGAAGTGTTGCCGGTGACCGGTGGATGGATACAGAAGTGATCCTGCGGATATGCATTATCCCGCCCGTATCAACGGTTCTGGTGTAATATGGCTGTGCCGGATCGGAATAATAGGTGCCCAGCCTGTCGATGCCCGGGCGGCTTACATCAAAATTTTCCAGGACAAATTTGCGTAAAGGAAATTTTTTCCAGTGCTTTCCATCATATACTTCGATCTCGGTATCACCAAAGAAACAGTTTCTCCGCTTGGCGGCATGGAAGAATGGATGTGCATACCCGACATTTGCCCGCGTGAACCCGATGATCCGTGCGAGAACACCGGCACTCGTATGGGGGGCAAGCCCGATGACAAGGTGTCCAACCAGATCACTGGGTTTTTTGAGGTTATAGAAGGGTTCAAGTCCATAGCATTTCACCAGCAGATCATCCATGAACTGCGCTACATTCACCAGGTATTCCGCGCATGAATCAGAGACCAGAATATCCTGAGGGCGCAACTCCACAATCTGCAATCCGTTCTGGAGATCATATCCAAGATAATCTTTCATATACCCGAGCGAGCGGAGTTTCCCGACAGATACCCGCACCTCATCAGGGCGGATGTGCGTCAGCGGCAGGTCAATCATATCAAACCGCGTGGTACCATCCTTGAAAACAAAGATGTTCCTGATCGAGCGCAGAATTCCCTTCTCCATACCTTCCACGGTTTTTTCCCGTGATATTACCCCTTTTACGCCTTTCACGAGGGTTACACTCTCTGGTTTGAGACCCAGCCGTTCAATGGCTTTTGCGTACTCTCCTTTCATGTTCAGGATAACTCTCTGGCTGCAGGTTGTCGGTACGTCACACCCGGGACAGCGCTCGGTAAAGGTTTCTCTCCCGCATTTGGGACAGGTGCTAATCGCAATCGTATGTGCCCCGCATTTCTCACACCTGTTGGTGTAGGTAATTTCATGGCATTCCGTGCACCGCCGCCTCCCTACCTCGATCTCAATAACACCACCTTCCTTCTGGAAGTCGATATCGGTATTATTTGCATCCACTTCTTCCGTATGGTTGGATGCAGACTGGAATGATCGGCGCGAACCTCCTGAATCCCCGAGCGGGAAAAGGACATGAGGAGGGGGATTCATTTTCCGGGGTTTGGATTTTCCTGGCCGGCCCATCCGTCCACCTATTCGCGTCCCTGCCCGCGACCGCATTTTTATCCCGGAAAGATGTATGATGAGATTAAGGGGTGAATCAAAAGGTGCATTTTTCCACGCATCCCTTTTTTGTAAGTTTTCATCAAGGCCTAAACCGACAATAAACGCACGGTAGGTTTTGATCTGAATATTCCCATGGCGCACCTCGTGCGGAATAAGCAGTTCTTCGAGTATTGTTTTTGTTGAGGGTACGTTTGGAATCTGCAGGAAGTCATCTGAAATTTTTCCCTGCTGTGTTACAGCGTCAGCAAGAGTATGTATCTGCTCTACGGTAAGATCGTCCCAGAACCATGTATACGCGGGATGGAGATATCCTCCGGCCCTTGCCATGGTAAGGGCTTCTTCTTCAGTTTTTGGAGGTTTTGTACCAGGACTGGCTTCAAGCAGCCACCACTCCTCACAATAGCCGCAAGGTATAAGGGGGTGATTGTTCTCCAGAAATTCACCAAACGAGATGAGAATCTCCCCCACATCAAGGATCCTTTCGATGCCGGGTACAAGGTTTTTCGCTGTCTCCTCATCGTCAATTCGTAGCACATCGCCATTCTGCATCCGCACAGTCGGTCCTTCAATAGAGTCCACCGGAACAATACCGCATGCCTTGCCCGGGCGTTCGGTCTTCATCTGGGTACCGACTGCAAGAAACTCCCCAAGAATATACAGCGTCGCAGGATGGAGCCCCGCAGCAGCAAACCCGGTATTGCGCGACCTCCCGTAACGGAGCCTGAAACCCCCTTTTCGCATCGGATAAGAAAAAACCGGTCTCCCGCCAATCAGGTCACGAAGGTACTTGTCGAGGGGTTTTATGCTGACGGTTCCTTCTTCTGTTTTGTTTCTGATGAGTTTGCCCAGCCAGTCCCAGCCGTCCATGTTCATCGTTTCTACTTTATTTTTGAGTTTTGGGGCCTTCCCGGCAATCCCTTCCGCAAGAACAAGTGCCATACCCCCCCGCACAGTGTTTGTCTCAACCCGCTCAAGGTTACGATGCCCTGATACTTCTTCCTTTTCTGTCGCTTCACCATCGATGCACACCGGACAGTTTTCGACAATGAGCCGGATTTCCAGTTCGCTGGGCAGGTACTGGAGGTTCATGATAGTGTTGTACTGACGGATCTCCTCGATATACCGCTCAACCTCCTCCTGACGGGGATGGTAGCGGTTAATGCCAAGCTGCCGGCGTACGTAATCACCTACAAGCACAGAGAGTGCTTGTGCAGTTCCTCCTGCACTCCGGATAGGGCCCGCGTAATAAATCTTCAGATACTGGCTCCCATCATCGTTTTTTCCAAGACCCACTTTTGCGATACCCTCTGTGGGCGCTGCTACTACACCTTCGGTCAGCAATGCCATCGCTGTACGAATGGCATGGTCGAGTATCTGTTCTTTTGTGGTCTCTCCAAACTTTCGGGCAACAAAATCATCGCCAATGCGCAACGCAACTTCTTCACGGGACATCCGGGATTCAAGATCGCGTATCCGCAATGCCACACCTTTAATCCCCAGCAGTGCTTCAACCCGGTCCGCCAGGTCGCTGGCTATAGGAATCTCGATATCGGTTGATGGGTCAAAACCGATGGAACGGGCTTTTTTGGCTATCGCTATTGCAAAAAGAAGGTCATCCATCAGGGATTTTTCATAGGCCTCCATCGCAGGAGAAAGCACAAGCATACCGTACCGATTTTACGGGCGCGGATTTATCTGTTCGTGTTATGACGGTAAAAAAGATTGATTAAACGAAGATGCCGGTCCTGTTATTCTTCTTCCTGTACCTCATCGACTATAGCGGGGATTCCTGTTTCGCCCATCTGCCAGAGCGTAAGGGTAACACAGGACCGAATGATATCATCAGCATCTTTAAGTCGACGGGAAAGGGGCTCCACAGCGGGTTTTCCGATTCGGCAGAGAGCACCGGACAGAAACCCCCTCATCTGCCTGTCATCACTTGCCATCGCATCGATTATGTGTTCGATTGCAGGTATGCCAATATTTCCCAGTGCCGCTGCTGCATAACGCCGGAATTCAGTATCCTTATGAACCTTCATTGCCGATATCAGGGGCTCAACTGCCGCGGCTCCGATACCGGAGAGTGCAACCGCTGCATACCAGCGGTGATCATTATCCGGTGCTCCTTCCAGTTCCCTGATCAGCGGTTCAACAGCAGGTTTGCCAATTGCACCAAGCGTCCTCACTGCCTGGTGGCGTGTATTGACAGAGGGATTATTCAAATCAGCTATGAGCTGATGAATTTTCATCTCAGTCGGGGGCTGTCCCCCTCCATTGTCATTCTCCTCCATGATGATACTTTGAGCTTGTCTTTTCATTTTTCTTTTGTATTGCCATTCCGAAGTATCCGCACGAGGGGTTCAACGGAAGGAATCAGAATTGCATCAAGTGCATCGGCTATTACTTTTCGTTCTTCTTCATCTGCATTTTCAAGCATCTGGATGAGCGGCTGGATAGCGCCAGTATCCTGTAATTCGCCAAGAGCCGTGACAACTTCAAGTCTCGCAGCTCCATCGGAAAATTTTAAAAACTGTAATAGTGGCTCTAATGCAGGTTTTCCTATAGCAGCCAGCGCTGTAGCAGATTCAGCGCGGACATTTTCATATTTATCGGCAAGTGCCCGGATAAGCGGTTCGACAGCTCGCGGGTTTTGAATTTTCCCAAGGGCAATTGCAGCACCCCATCGAAGATTGCCATCACCTTCCCGGAGTGCACGAATGAGCGGGTCAACGGCCGCTTCCCCGAACAGGCCAAGAGCGTGAGCGGCGCGGCCTTTGACAAACCGATCCTCGTCACAAAGCAGGGTGATAAGAGGTTCAATAGCTCTTGGATCACCGATCTCACCGAGTGCGATAGCTGCCTTCCACCGCACATCATCATCGTGGTGCCGCAGTGCCCCGATAAGAGCGTCAACCGCAGGAGCACCAATTTTGGAAAGGGCTTCTGCTGCTTTCCATCGGACTCCGCTTAATTCATCGTTTTTCAATGCAGCAATCAGTGGCTCCACCGCACTGGAGTCCCCGATATCCCCAAGCGCCCCCGCAGCTTCATACTGAACATCCGGGTCCCTGTGGTTCAAAAGTCGGATAAGTCCCCTGACATCCTGTGCAGCTTTCATTCCGGTGACACTGCTTCGGGAGGAGAATACATTCCTGATCTGATCGAACAACGATATTCCCGATAAAAGGATAAATAGAAGAGTTTTTCTGCTCATACGGGAGTTTGCATCGACACGTGCAGGGATCATCTCTTGTAATTATTACAGGGAACGGGATAAAAAGATCGTGGGCATGACAGCCAGTCGCGGTTCTTTGTCGCTTGCTGTGTATTAGGGTAAAATTTTATTTCCGAGAAGGGGAAAGTATTTATAACTTCCTCCAAAGTATTACTCACGGTAATCACATTTTGGTTATCAGAAATATGTCACTTGACAGCGATAAAAAAATTGGGAAATTGAAGGATATAGCAATAGACAGGTGCAGGGAGCGGATAGAGCGGGCGGCATGCAAGGCAAAGGAATTGATGAATAAACCAAAACCTGAAGGACAGGATGAGAGATACCGGTTTAATCATCAGTCTTCCGGCATGACTTCATTTTTAAAAAAAAAGCACGGACTTTAATACCGGTGAGACCGGGGGCAGAATATTTCACTGCTGCAGGAGATTGGGAATGGTATGGAGAGACTCAACACCAAGTAGCGTTGGGTGATTGAGAAAATCTGATGCAATCCTCCCCCCATTCAGTCTGGAGACCTGATTGGCGAGAAGGACTTCTTTTCTAATCCTTCCCCCGGTAAAAAAACAGCAAATTAAACAAATCCCCTCATCACGGAAATAAAACAGGGGGGGTAATTACCGTAGCATGGGTCATTCCATCAAATTCATGGCGGCAGGTCTGTCAGCCGTTCTGCTTTATTGCTGCCTTTTTCTTGCGTTCAATAATCTTTTTGACCTTTTTTAACCGGAAGAGGTCTTCCCGCTCCCGTTCGTCAATGGCGTTTTTGATATACTTTAACTGTTTTTTTAATTCGGGGATCATTATCTGCTCAAGGGCGTTCACCCTTCTCCGGGTTATCTGGATCTCCCCCCCGAGCCTTTTTAAGGCAGTCTCCGTCTCCGCAAGCCCGATGATCAAATCCAGTTCCATCTCAAACTTTTCTGCGGTTTCATCAATTCTCCCACTTACCCCTATGATACTGTACCCCCTGTCCAGAACGCCCTTTGTGACCCTCTTTTTCTCGATTACCGGAACGGGAACACCCATGATATTCTTCCCCTTGATATCGACAAACAGACCTGTCCGCGTGGCAAATGATGCCGACTTCAGGGTGACGGAATCGTCTACCGCAAGAGCGGACAGGAGTGTTCGCTGCGCCGAAGAAGCAACACTTTCCAAATCCTGCCGCGATTTTGAAACCGAATCCATGATGTTGAAAAACTCCTGAATGAGAGCATCCATCTTCTCCCGGAGAAGATCCCTCCCCTGCTCTGCGAGCTTTATCTGTGCGTTTTTCTTGATAAGCTCCATCCTCGTGGGGTTTACCTGCTCCATGGCTCATCCCTTTCTGAACGCCGGGTGATACTTCTGGATGTATTCCCGTTTTATCCGTTTCAATTCTTCTTCCGGAAGCATGGACATGAGATCCCAGCCGATCTCCAGCGTCCTTTCAAGGCTCCGGTTTTCGTCACCCTGCGTGATGAATTTCTTTTCGAACTCGTCTGCAAACTTCAGGTATTTCTTGTCCAGTTCTGTTAATGCTTCTTCACCGACGATCGCGACCAGCCTCCGCAGGTCTCTCCCGTAGGCGTATGAGGCATAGAGCTGGTCCGCCACGTTCCTGTGATCCTCCCGCGTCTTTCCCACACCGATGCCGAGGTTCATGAGCCGGGAGAGACAGGGAAGGACGTCGATGGGCGGGTTTGCCCCCCTCCTGTACAGATCCCGCGAGAGCACGATCTGTCCTTCGGTAATGTAGCCGGTGAGATCCGGCACCGGATGGGTGATATCATCGTCAGGCATGGTCAGGATGGGGATCTGGGTGATGGACCCTTTTGCCCCCT
>CAYWHL010000083.1:0-10103 GCA_964457995.1 uncultured Methanoregula sp.
TTCACCCTGGAGTACATGAATAGTAACTGAAGTCTGGTAATCTGCTGCTGTTGAGAATATCTGGCTTTTTTTCGTAGGAATTGTCGTGTTCCTTTCAATCAGGTGGGTCCTCACCCCACCGAGCGTCTCAATGCCAAGAGTCAGGGGTGTCACATCAAGGAGCACCATATCCGTGATCTCGCCACCTAAGATTGCACCCTGGATCGCTGCTCCGATGGCAACACATTCCATCGGGTCAATTCCCCGCTCCACTTTCTTCCCGATATGATCCTCGATAAATTTCTGGACTATGGGCATCCGGGTCGGTCCGCCGACAAGGATTACTTTCTGGATATCATTCTTGGTCAGGCTGGCATCTTTCAATGCCTGTTCGAACGGCTGGATGCAGCGCCGGATGATCGGTTCAACCAGCTGCTCGAGTTTTGCCCGGCTCAGTTTCATGGAAAGGTGTTTGGGACCTGCCTGGGTGGCGGAAACGTAGGGTAGATTTATCTCAGTTTCAATGACCGTCGATAATTCGATCTTGGCCTTTTCAGCAGCTTCTTTTACCCGGTTGATCGCCATTTTGTCGTTCCTGATATCGATACCTTCAAGTTTATTGAACTCGGCTGCAATCCATTCATAAATCGCGTTGTCCATATCAGTGCCACCCAGCTGTGTGTCACCGGAGGTCGCAAGGACGGTAAACGTTCCTCCGCCGAATTCCATGATGGTTACATCAAGGGTGCCACCACCAAGGTCAAAGACAAGTATCTTGTATTCCCCGCTCCGGTCCAGACCATATGCCATTGAAGCAGCGGTAGGTTCATTCACGAGCCTGACCACATCAAGACCCGCAATTTTTCCGGCATCCTTTGTTGCGGTTCTCTGGTTGTCATTGAAATAGGCAGGAACGGTGATAACTGCTTTTTTTATTGGTTCCCCGAGGAAGGCTTCTGCATCCCGCTTAATTTTCTGCAGGAGGAAAGCAGAGATCTGTTGTGGCGTGTATTCCTTTCCGTAAATCCGGTAACTATGATCTGAACCCATTTTCCGCTTTGCAGCTGTGACCGTTCCTTCCGGGTTACTCACTGCCTGTCTCCGTGCGGGTTCTCCGACGAGGAGCTGCCCGTCAGGTGTAAACGCCACATAGGAGGGGAACATCTTTCCGGCGACCGTTGCACCTTCCGCTGAAGGAATGATGGTCGGTTTGCCACCAAGCATCACTGCTGCTTCACTGTTGGATGTTCCGAGGTCAATTCCGATGATCTTCTCTTTACCCATTGTTTTCACCTTCATTTTCTGTAATGTGTTCTGCAATCTTTACTTTTGAGGGCCTGATGACCTTCGATTTCAACTGGTAACCTTTCCCGATATCTTCGAGAATTGTGTCTGACTCTTCATTGCATCTCTCCTTGCAGATTACCTCGTGGAAGTGCGGATCGAATTTTTTTCCCACGCACTCGATGGGATACAACCCGTATTGGTTGAGGATTTTTACCATTTTTTTCTGGACCATCCTCATGCCCTCCCTGTTCTGTTCCAGTTCGAGGGATGGCAGCGCCTGTTCAAAATCATCCAGGATAACAAGGAGATCTTTGATCAGGTTCTCATTTGCCAGCGCAATGATCGATGCTTTTTCTTTTTCCGACCACTTGCGGTAATTATCAAAATCCGCCTGGAGGTATTTCAGCCGGTTGAGCCGGTCTTCTGCAAGCCGTGTCTGGTTTTCAAGATCCTTTTTTATCTGTTCCAGGTCTTCTGTCATTGTTTCCTCTTTTTTTTTTAAGATCTTCCCGCACTCCACGAATACCACCAAAACCGGTTCAGGACCTCCCCCCACTGCGCATGACAGAAAATGAACCTCCACCTTTTTACCCTTTTTGTATAGTTCGGATTCAATACGCCGGGTTGTCTTAGCAAGAATTAGAGGTGCATATCGCATCTGATCCAGACATCCGGTATTGGTTTAATCCTCCACAGATAGTTTTTTTATCAGGAGTTCCCTGCCTTAAAATCCCGTACATCTGCCTGTTTCCTGATACTGTTTTTTCTGACTCCTGTTCTTCCTGATTGATTTTTCTTATAAATCCGGTTTTTTCATCAGTCACTATTGGGACAATCCCAGTAATTCCGGATAAATTCACTTTAAAAAAACAATCAGGGATCTCGCAGCGGCCTCACCCGTTTGATGGACATGTTGCTCCGATGCGCTGAAATACGGCTGCACTATATTTATGAAAAGTATCTTTCACATTCCGGTATTTTTCCCGGATACGGCCACTATCCTCACCTGCCTGAAATCGTGCAGGGAAATTTTCAAAGACGGAAATTGTCTTCATCCGTCCCAAATATTGGAGAGAGAATTTTATAGGATCTTTGTCAGAAGGCAGTTTTTGAGACAAATTTTGAAACGATAGAACAGAATGAAACAGGGAAGACTGGTTATTGGCAGATGAACAGATCTTATACGAATTGGTATTTTTCCAGGATAAGTTCCAGGACTCCGTCGGAAAACCGCTTTTTGCTAAATCTTACTTCGCAGGGGACGGTGATCACTTTTTTATACGTATTCCTGCTATCAGATGCAAAAACAGTAACCAGGTTCTTTTCGAGATCGATTCTGATTTTTTCCTCGGCAATGCCTGGCAGTTTTATCTGAATGCGGAAGAATTTTCCTTCATCAAGAAGGGTTGTTTCCGGTTCGGTGCTTTTTATATGTCTGGTATTTTTTGAATTTCCTGTACTCATATTCCTGATCTCCTTTTATTTTTGATGCAGCCCGGTGTTTTTCTACCACTGATATCCATCATATAAGATATCGTATTTCACCAGCAGCACAACCCAAAAAATGATAGCGAGGAACTAATACCAATAAATTTCAAGGCCGTAATCAGGTTAACGAATTGCTGCAGTGCTGGCATTATGAGCGAACCTGATTGAAGGGGCTTTGTTACTGTATTGTCACTTCAGAGGTTTTTCCTTGCGGATTTCAGAAGGTGAAACCCCATCCCCGAATACAGGATCCCTTCTGATGCATTCTCATATGTGGCATTGTGTCGATTCTGGTTAACAGCTCCCACAAGGTAAAATAATATAATCGATTGCTCAGATGACGAACCACCTCCCGCGGGTACCACATACCCGTTTGATGACCTCTTTGTGAAAACAGATAAACCTGACCAGATTTTTCAATTTTTGTTTCATTTTTTATAAAAAGAGGGTGTTGACTAACAGAATTGGAGAGCGAATAATCTGTCAGCAGGATATGAGCAAACACCACCTTTTTCGATCATTGTGGTTAGATTCATACCCTTCTTATTATTTCTTGTTATCAATACCCGGGTTATTTCCACTTCCGCTTCCGACAATATGCTCAAAGACAAGCCTGAAATCATTGAGTTTCTGGCTGATGTGTTTTTTTCCTTTTTCCGTAGGACAATACAATTTGGATTTCCCTGAAACCCTGATCTCAAGATACCCGTTCTCCATTAGCTCGTAGAGGAGGGTGTATACTCTTGCCTGGGGGATTAGAACTTTATACCGGCTATGGATCTCATGAACGATATCATATCCTGAAATTGGTTTATCCAGAAGAGAAAGGACAACCGGTTCCAGTGACTTTTTTACGACATCATCGATCGTTGATTGGGGGACAACGGAAACAGATTCGGCAGGAAATGTATGATGGGCAAATGAGAGCGTCGTTTCTTTTCCGGTTGAAACTATGATCTTGGGAATGCCCTCGGCCAGAGATTTAATCAGGGTATGATCGATTTTTCCGATATTGGAGGCAATGATTCCGGAAACGGGAATCCCGTTCTCCTTATTTAAAAGAAGTAATTTTTTGATAGCCAGAATATCATCGAAATCTTCGGTTTCAGAAAAATCGAGAAGGATTTGCAGTGAAATCCTTTGACTTGAGGACTGCAGGGATTCGATGCACTTTTCCAGGACTGGCAGCAGGGCAAATGTTTCGTTTCTTTTTATCCGGTGCGTGAAAAGTTCCTTTTTTATGATCTCTTTTGAGAAGTATTTCTGGAGAGTAGACTGCGAATAGGCAAACAGGTTACGCCCACCCTTATTTATACCCTCTTCAAGTGCGAACTTAAATATTGGTTCTTTTGTGACCTGATCGGTATACAGGAAGAGAACGATATCGGTGAAGATATCTTTTAACAGGACTGTTTTTATTTCCGGCAGGTCGAGATATGCCAGACCGTCCTCTGCCAATTGGCCGGCTTCTGTTCTTGGTGTAATTTTTTCCCGTGCGTGTTTTATTAATTTCTGCTCCTCCCTTTCTGTCGCTTTTCGGAAGAGTGCCACTTCAATGGCAGCTTTGATTTCCAGTTCATTGAACGGTTTTACAATGTAGCCATAGGGCCGGACGCTTTTTGCTTTTTCAATTATGGCATCGTCAGCATACGATGTAACAAAAACAACCGGAATGTCCAGTTCCTGTGTGACGATTTTTGCTGCCTCAATACCATTCATCTTTCCTGGCATTACGATATCCATCAGGACAAGATCTGGTCGGATACGCCGGGCCTTATCGACAGCATCTTCACCGGAAGCAGCCATACCTGCAACGGTATATCCCATTGCGGTGAGGCGTTCCTCCAGCTGCATCGTGATAATCGCTTCATCATCAACTACGAGTATTTTTGACATAGGTTATGTCCCCACAATCATAATGGGAAATTCAACAATAATTTCAGTTCCATGGTGGCTGTTTATCATGAGTGATCCCTTCAACTGGTGCTGCACTAATGTTCTGATCAACTTTAGTCCGAGACTGTTGGAACGAGTGACATCAAAATCACCGGGTATCCCGATGCCATTATCACGGACGGTAATACGGACCTGGCCGTTCTCCTGCACTGCAGAAATCTCAATTGTGCCTTGTTTTCGTCCTTTGAATGCATGTTTATATGCGTTCGAGAGGATTTCATTTACGACGAGTGCACAGGGTATGGCCTGGTCTACCGGGAGAAATACTTCCTGGGAATTAATTTCGCAGCTGATCTCGTGCCCCTTATGAGAATAAATATTTGATAATGCCATTATCTGGTCCCTGAACTGGCCTGTTATACTGATTTTCCCAAACTGTTTGCTTTCATAGAGCCGGGTATGGATCTGTGCCATGGTCTGGATTTTTAGCATCATATCGGTCAGTATGCTGTTTGTTGATTCATCCACCGTCCGCATCCGGGTCATATCCAGCAGACCGGATATCAGCTGGAGATTGTTCTTGACCCGGTGATGGATCTCACGGAGCAGTATTTCCTTTTCCTCCAGGGACGCGACAAGGTTTTCCTCTGCATGCTTGCGATCGGTAACGTCACGGAAACTCCATACTCTGCCGATTATACCATCCCTTACCCGCTGTGGCTTTGAATGCCGTTCGAAGATCCTGCCATCAGATAATTCTATCATATCAAAACTTTCCCGTTCCGGGTGTTTGTAGATCTCATTGACACGCGTAAAGAATGCTTTTGGATCTTTTACACGGGACTGCATGTACTCCGATACGGCCCGGTCGTCTTCTCTTATAAGTACGGCTTTATCTATATCCCAGAGGGTGACAAAATTCTGGTTATAGGTAGTTATCTTTCGCCCGGTATCTGTTACATAGACACCTTCATCCATCGATTCAAGGGCTGCATTCAGAAGCGACAGGGTCTCCCGCAATTTCTTTTCCGTCTCCTTGCGTTCGGTTATGTCCTGTCCCTGTGCGATGACCGAAACAATGGTCTTTCCGTCAGGTCCCAGGATAGAAGCTGAATTCCAGAGTACTGTCCTGACCTTTCCGTCCTTGCGTAGGATAGGAATTTCCACACTTTCCCACCGTTCGCCGATAGAAGTTTTCCTGATGAGATCCATTGCCTCGTCAAGGTACGTTGGGGGCAGGAGAATATCGAACGGCTGCCCGAGGACATCTTTTGAACTCCTGCCGGTGAGATGTTCGAATGCATGGTTGAACCTGGTAATCCGGAATTTCTGGTCCCAGACAATAATGGGGGCATTGGCATAATCGATGAGGCTGGTGAGGTACTGGGAGGTCTCCCGCAGGGTCTCTTCCACCTTTACCTGTGATGTGACATCGTAGGCAACTTCCCCCGCTCCCGTGATAGCGCCTTTTTCATCGCGCATGGGGACGTGGAGAACATTGTAGATTTTTTTTCCCAGGGTCTGGTCGCCAAACTCGATGAGCTTGTTCACGCTCTCCCCCTGGATGACCCTGTTCCACTCGTTCAGTTCAGATCTCTGCTCTTTAGGAAGGTCAGAAAACAGGTCAATCATGTTCATTCCAATTGCGAGTTCTTTTGCGGTCAGCCTGAAGATTTCCGCGGCGTACGTCTTGTTGAAGTAGGTGTACCGGAAGTTCGTATCTTCTGCAGCGATGATCACCTGCGCACCATCCGTGACCGATTCCAGCAGGTGATTGGCTTCCCGCAACCGTTTCTCATTGTCTATTAAGGCCTGTTCAGCATTTTTCAGTTCGGTCAGGTCCACAGTAGCGATCCCGATTCCTGTGATCTGTCCTGTGTTGTCCCGTAATGGTTCCAGGTACAGGTCGAGATATAACCGTTTTTTGTTCATGGTGAGCCAGATCTGCTCATGAACTTCCTTTCCCGTCCCGATTACCCGACGCTTGAGTTCGATCATCTGTGCAGCGTCTTCCGGCATGAAGAGATCGCTGTCAGTCTTTCCCACGATATCTTCCTGATCCACGGTACACTGGTTGTATGCCCAACGGAAGACCAGGTCCAGGTCCTGGATTGCAACTGAGACCGGTGCATTCCTGAGTGCAAGGCGGAAACGCTGCTCGCTCTCCCGGAGCGCCCGTTCGGTTCGCTTGTGCTCTTCTATCTCCGTTTTGAGAAGAACATTGGATTCGGCGAGTTCTCTTGTCCGCATGGCAACCTGGGCTTCAAGGACATACTGCGCGTCAAGAAGCCCCTTTTCCGCAATCATGCGGTCGGTAATATCGATACCCATCTCAAGAATGAGGAAGGAACCATCACTGTCGATGAAAGGAAAATCGTAAATATCATAATCCCGCCCGTTCGGTCCCGTCCAGTACCAGTGATGAGAGGCACGCGTCCAGATGACTTTATATGTCTCGCAGTTGTCGCAGGGATCATTTCGGTCGAAAAGAAATTCATAACAGCAGCGCCCGCGCGATTCGCCAAACGTATCACGGAAGTATTTGTTGGCAAATGGCATGCGGTAGTCTTCATCGAGCAGACAGACATAGACCGGCAGGGTTTCAAGGACATCGTAGAGCCTGTGGCGCTCTGCTCCCAGTGCGTCAAATGCATTTTTCAGATCTGCCGTCCTCTCCCGGACCCGCATTTCCAGTTCATCGTATGCCTTCTTCCGCACCTCTTCTGCCTGTATTCGCGGGGTGATATCAATGCAGATACCTGTCAAACGCACCGGCTGTCCTGATTCATCATAGGTTCCCTTTCCCTGTGCATTGATCCAGTGCACCTCACCACCAGGCCGGATAATCCGGTATACACTGTCAAGATTAGTGTGCTCCTGTAATGCCCGCTCGATTCGGGAATGTGCTACTGCCAGGTCATCCGGGTGCCGGACGGTATTCCATGTCTCAAATGAAGCTGTGTCTTTTTCCTTATCCAGTCCGAAGAGCCTGAACATGTTCGAATCCCACGTGAGAGTTCCGCTCCTGACATTCCAGTCCCAGATTCCGGCCCCGGAGGCATCCTGCGCCAGCTGCAACCGCTCATTGCTCTCCACCAGTTCTCTCTCTTTTCTGGTAACCTGCTCAACATTCTGCCGCAGTTCTTCTTCAATTGCCATCAGATCATCGTTCAGGGTACTAAGATCGTCATTTTTCAGCTTCAGCGCCTGCTCGGCGAGTTCGAGTAAACGACCCAGTCCCCCGGATATCCGGGCGACCAGTAATGTTGTGATAAAGATAAAAAGAACCAGGCTTGCTGAAAGCCGAAGGGCATCAGAAAAAGCAAAGAGTGGTGAAATTGCGGCGAAGATAAGATTTTCACAAAGGATAATGATGACTATAAGCGGGATAAAGGTCCTAAAGAGGCGGGACCGGATCGAATCTCCTGTAACATATCGTACCGGAACGGCAGACGGTCCTGCTGCTGCAATCAGGCCAGCCCCGGTAAAAAATGCGGCGAGTGCGGATACCGCTGCAATGGGAATAAACTGTGTCCCGTACAGGAGAGGATCGCCATACATATAACTCATGACAAACGTGAGACTGACAAGGCTGATGAATATCCCGGTAATACCAACAGCGTCCTTTGTCCGGTTATGTTCCGGCGCCGGTGCTGAACCGTTTATAAGGAAAAACATGGCCGCTGCAGCAGCAGTGATGAGGCCTGCTGCAACCGGGGAGTTGGGTGAGGAGAATGACCCGAAAAGCACTGTTCCAGCCTGGACAGACAAGGTTTCAACAATAAAATGATCTCCCAGGAGATTGAATGGGATTTCGATCGCTTCCACTATGGCGATAGCTGCAAGAATGGTCATGATGACAAGCCCTGATCCTCTCCGAGGTGATAGAACCGGGTTGATCACCAGTACTGAACCAAGAGTTATCCAAACCAGCGCTGCGCTGAGGGATATTGTCTTATATCCGGGGTATACGCTGGCAATCAGGGTTATCCCAAACACCATGCCGGCAATACCCAGAACAGCAGCTGCTATCGCAAGGAGACCAAAAGCAATGGAAAGTTGGTTCAGGAAATGTTTTTCTGAAAAATCCTGACCTTGTACTTGCTTTCCGAAAGGTACCACTCCAGGCCCATCACCGACAGGAACACTTGTATCTTTCATGGATAAAACCATCCGCTGATTGCTGGTGATATCATATGGGAAGCCTGCCGATAGTATGTACTACTAAGTCCTTCCTGAAGGAACTTAAAAAAGGCTGCTCCCAGTTTTCAAATTTTGAAACAACAGGAAAAGACGATAGGAAACGGCATATTTCTCTCATTAAAACGGGTGAAATGATCCGTGCATTTTGTTCCTTTTTTTAAAAAATCTGGAACATACCCAAATTATTATGAGATCAATTTTCCTTTAGGGGCGTACATGATACAGGATCACAGGACAGCAGTTTTTCTTGCCCTGGTTGTAGCATGTGTCGCAACCGCGGGATGCACCAAAAAACAAGGGAAACGGAGCGATGACTCCGGTGTCACCAGCTGGAACGGAAAATACAACTCCAGGTGCCCGGACAGATCATACCTACCCGGATCTCCCCGATCGCTTCGGGAAGAATACATGTCTGAATAGCGTGGACATTTCGACCTTTTATGTTGGCGAAGAGAAAGTATTTACGGATTACCCTGCTCTGGGTGCTGGAACACAGGATTAAAAGTCGTTTTTGAGGGAAAAAAGGTTTTCAAACCATGTCACATATTTTAAAAACTGGACATAAGATTATCGTCTCTACCCGCAAGAAAGGATTTCCGTCCGGCCTGCCAGACAAAAAAGGTGATAAAGAGATGATGCACGAACATGGGATGCAATACGGTATGATGCAGCAGAAGGACATGCTCATGATGGAGATGTGGGAGACACTGACCGATGACCAGAAAAAAACACTACTGAAACGCATGCTTGATTCGAAAATCATAATGAAAGAGGGAATGATCAAGCATTTCCAGTTCAAGATCGAGACCATGAGAATGATCAAGAGTATACTTGACGCATGCTGACCCAAGAAGTATGAAAAAACCACCATTCATCAAAAACGGGAAAGAAACCCTTTTTAACTTCGATATCTTTTTGTTTCTGCTGTTTTTTTGGGAGCAAACAAATGAATTTTTAAGACCGGTTTTTTGGTCTAATCATGAAATTTTTTTGTGCCCATAATGTATATTCATACCCTTCTGCAGTCCGGCTCACCATTTATAAAAAAAAGGATTGTTTCGGAATATGGTTATTATTAAATTGTTGAGGGAATCTGATTTTTTTACTATATCGTTTAAATAAATATGAAATGAAAAGTTTTTTTACCTACTGAGTGTTACAAATTATCATTTAAGTATCAACATTTAAGGTGACCTGATGCATATTCCTGACGCATTCATACCAATCTGGCAGGGCGCAATCTACTGGAT
>CAYWHL010000084.1:0-10059 GCA_964457995.1 uncultured Methanoregula sp.
TGCTCTCATCACCTAAAAGCATGGATATACGTGAGTACATGATTGATATCCTGCTTACCGTTGTTATGATCGTTTCGACGCTCATCCTCATAAATAGGTTCTGGCAGGATCTCACCATTGCAATCGCCGCATGCCTTATGATGCTTTCCCTGGGCGGACTGTTCCTGTCGCTCCAGATAAAAGTGCGCCACCTGGAAAGGAGCATCGTAATCCGTGAACGGATACTTCGCAACAACCTTGAGGAGACCTCAAACCGCATGGCGGAGAAATACGATATGGCAATCACCCATCTGGATGAGCTTGTCGGGGATTATTCAAAGCGCATGTACCGGTAACATTTTCGTTTATACGTGAATCATCATGGGTGTCGCATTACGGGATATTGTCGCGGATTACAAGAAACCGGTAACGTGGGATTCGTTGCCGGGTGTCGCTGCAATCGACGCAAACAATGCCCTCTACCAGTTCCTCACAATAATCCGGCAACCTGATGGTACACCCCTTATGGACAGGCACGGACGGGTCACCTCGCACCTTTCCGGGATCCTCTTCAGGGTCTCGAATTTTATGGAGAAGGGGATAAAACCGGTCTTTGTCTTTGACGGGAAACCCGCCGCACTAAAGCAGGATACCATTAACGGCCGCCGGAAGATCCGGGACGAGGCCGGTGAGAAATGGAAAGAGGCTATTGAACGGGGCGATGAGGCTGAGGCTTACAAACAGGCCCGGTCATCATCCAGGGTCGACACCACCATCATCGACACATCAAAGGAACTCCTCCGGCTCATGGGCCTCCCGACAATCCAGGCGCCTGGCGAAGGGGAAGCCCAGGCGGCATATATGGTGGGAAAAGAGGAGGCACGGTACGTGGTATCGCAGGACTACGATACTCTCCTCTTCGGCGCCCCCAATCTTGTCCGGAATTTAACCGTCAGCGGCAAGCGGAAGATCAGGGGACGACAGATCACCGTAAACCCTGAACGGCTCATTCTCGCAGATGTGCTCGACGGGCTTAAACTGACCCGCGAGCAGCTGATCGAGATCAGTATTCTCGTCGGTACGGATTTCAACCCGGGCGTCGAGGGAATCGGGGCAAAGACCGGACTTAAGATCGTGCAGCGCGGGGAGTTTGAAGCAAAGATCCACGAGAAACTTCCGGATTTTGACCCCTCGCCGGTTATGGATATCTTCCTGCACCCGGATGTGACGGACGAGTATACCCTTGAATGGGGGCACCCGGATATCACCGGCATCAGGAAGATGCTCTGCGGGGAGTACGATTTTTCCGAAGAACGCGTGGAGAAAGCCATGGAGAATTTCTCCGTAAAGGCCGGGCAGAAAACACTGGAGAGCTGGTTTTAGGACAAACGCATGCAACCCGGCTTTCGGGAACAGATAACGAAATATCCGGATTAAACTTTGGACTCTGCAAAAAAGGATGCGGGGATTTTCCTTTATCCAAATACCATGCTGAACCCGAGAACCAGATTTGCCACCATCAGGCCCAGCGTGAGATATCCCATAGCGATGTGAATAGTTCTCAGGAGGGGTTTGTTGCTCTTTATGTATGCCCGCCCGATTCCCATCGTGAGCACAACGAAGAGTGCAAGGGCGAAACCGACCGCGATGATTCCATGAGTACTCCGGAAATGAGGTCCGCCTGAGGCTTCAACCATATACAGAGCGACCCCAAGACCTGCGATAATAAAGACAGAGCCAATAGAGGAGAATAGCTTATGCATCCGGAACCGGGGTGTCCACTTCCTCTGGAACCGTGCTATATACGCAGAAGTCGCAATGCAGATGAAAGCCGTAGTCATTAATCCCATATGCAGCAGCAGGACCGGCGGAATCCCCGACCGGGTTGCAACAGAGTCCCCGGTTGACACCAGAACCGTTCCATTGAGTGACCCGCCTTTATTGCAGGTCGCATTTACCTCCAGCAGGTCACCGCTTTTGGCCGGGTAGGTATACAGGTAGGTAAAGGTCCCCGAGGTTGGCTGGCTGGTATAGTGTGCTGAAATAAGTATTGCATCACCTAAGCGCACCTCAACCGGATCAATGAAGTGATCGGCAGGATCCCGTACAGGATGCGTGATGGTGACTGATAACTCACTTGTGGAGGAGTTATACGTCAGGTTCAAGGCAGAAGGCGGGTGTGCAGTAACCGGGCTGATCAGCATGGCAGAAATTAGCAGGAATAAAAAAGCAAGGTGCAGTTTTGCCGGGCAGATATCTTTTACGGGTCTGAGACAGGCGAACATTTTCTCTCCCAAAATCTTCTTGCTTCTTTTACCGGATTGCACGGATTGCTGGAAAATCCGGATTTTTCTCATTCCTTGCTTTCTTCTTTACAGCCAAGTGACAACTATATCATAGTCCTCTATTTAAAAAAATTGCCTTATGATACTGAGGGAGATCAAAACCGGGATTTTTCCGTCTCCCCCAAATGTCCGGAAATGCCAGGTCCTTGTATCGCGGTAGGACTATTCGCAGATCTCCTCATCCCGTTTAATGTTCTATTCTTTTTCATCTTTTTTCGTTCCTCGTCGCGGGGCCCTTTGACATACCAGTATGAACAGTATCAGGGTATGGGCTTTGATGAATACATTTCAAAAATGGGAAAAGGAGAGATTATCCGGTTCCTGAGACTAATCAAAGGCCATTTATGTGATATTGTGTAGGAACAAAAACGGGATGGATTAAAAGATCGCTCATCGCTCATGAAATCAGAACATTTGCGCCTATGGGTCCATACACAAGCGGGATTTATGTTTGTTTTTTAAGAGCAATTTTCCGATTCTGTTTCACCTCGGCGTAATCCGGGTTGATGGCAATCGCCTTGTCATACGAGGCAACCGCTTCGGTATACCTTCCGAGTTCATGGAGCGCGACTCCACGGAAATTCCACGCATAGGCATCATCCGGGTTGATGGCGATTGCCTTATCAAAAGATGCGAGTGCTTCAGCAGGCTGTCCGAGAATACCCAGCTCGGCTCCGCGGATGAACCACGCACTGGCGTCATCTGGATTAATGGCAAGCCCTTTGTCATACGAGTCGACCGCGTCTGCATGCCGACCGAGTTCAACGAGTGCCCATCCGCGGTTGTTCCATGCATCGGCGTAATCCGGCCTGATGGAAATTGCCTTGTCATACGAGGCAACCGCTTCGGCATGCCGACCGAGTTCAGCTAGGGCGACTCCGCGACCGTTCCACGCATCGGCGTAATCCGGGTTGATGGCGATTGCCTTGTCACAAGAGGTGAGGGCTTCGGAATAATGACCCTGCTGGAAAAAATCAAAACCTTCATTGTAATAGTGCTCTGCTCGATTTTCCATGAGTTATGATATACTGTTCGGATAATCACTGTTGTGATTAACCAAAGTCTGCTCAGAACGTCGGGATACAAACGAGATACGTAAAAAGATTTTGACAATTTCTTATAACGACTGGCAAAAAATGGGATTTTCAAAAGGCGCCATACATTACATGAAAAAGAACGCGGTGAACAATAAACCGTTTACTCTCGATAAGCACGTAAGAGAGCGGTTGGATCAATGGAAAAAAATATCTTGATTTGGCAGTTAGAGGCATTAAATATTAATTATATATGCATATTTGCGGCTTATCGAATGTTTTCAGACGAAAAATGTTTTTTATTTCTTCATAATAAATTTGTAGAACTCGATTGAATTAAAAGTACCCGCAGTGGGGATAACACGTGCAACTCAATGCTGTCTGTTTCGCCGCATAAATTCACGATACAAGGTTTGTGCATCCCTTGGATATGCATCTTGTTTGATACGATTCGGCCATTTTCCACTATGAAATGCACGAATTGCTGGACGCATTTGTTGTAAAATCCGAATACTGGATATCATAAATAGGACCTTGTAGCACCTGATTATTCGGTAAGATACCACGTTTAAAATATTTAGTATATAAACCTTGCTAAAAATTTTTGATAATGGTTTGAAATTATCTTCAGTATAACTCATTATCAGCTGTGAGATATGCCAACAAAACGCTGATATGAAGGTTTCAGGAGAGACCCCTTACCTTTTCCCTACTTTCCGGAATTGATGCACTCGTTATCCCTCCACTCATCACAGGTAGTCCGGAGGCATGGTATCAATGCCGTGACCACTTGAAAAAAGCAGGTTGGAGAAATTCCGGTCTGATGACCGGATGTTTTTTTATTTCCCTGAATGTTTCCTGGCAAACAGCACCGCCACGAGGATACCGGCAGCTGCAGTTAAAGGAAGGAATCCGGCCGCCCCATTAACGGACGGGAGCAGCACGACATTTACGGTTGTTGTCTGGTCAGTAGTTATCTGTACCGGAATGCTCTGGGTGACAAACCCCTCTTTTGTTACGTTGAGCAGGTGATTGCCCTGAGGAATATTCGGAAGCGTTGCCGGTGAAATGCCGTCAGCCGAACCATCGAGCGTGAGTTTAGCGCCGTCCGGCGTTGTGTTGACAAAGAGCGAGCCGGTCAGCAGGACAAGGGTCGCGTTGACCTCCGACACGTTCCCGGCCTGGACGGTAACCGGCATTGACAATGCCGCGTATCCAAAATGAGAGAAGGTTATATTGTAGGTACCGGGGTTGAGGCCGCTGACGGTCAGCGGAGTCATTCCCTTATACACGTTGTTGACAACAACCGACGTCCCGTCCGGGATTGCATTGAAGTCCATCGAGCCAGCCTGTGGCGGTTCGGAAGACTGGCCGGACCCCCCGCTGGTCCCTGCGGTGAGGGAAGGTACCGAAAGGCTGACGGAGATGGTACGGTAATCGACCGTGGAGAGATGGGAGCGGTCAGCCGGACCGTCAGCGACCCAAACGGTATAGGTGCCGGCATCGAGCTTACCGCCCACAGCACCGGTATACCACTTATAGATCCAATAACCGTCCGCGTCTACATCTACCCGGGTTGCCCCGCCCTGGTCCGCAAGGCGGTTAATGTTGTCAAGCGCTACGCCATTGGGCGGGAGGTTTGGGCCGGTCAGGAAGAGATAGACGGTGTCACCGGCATACGAATATCCCGACAGCATCACGACATTTCCCAAATAGGTCTGCGTCTGCCCTGCTGCAATGGCCCCGGAAAAGAGAGCCAGCAAGACGATAAGCACGGCCAACCCGCGGGTTGTGGTTCGAACAATTTTTTCCATTATATCCTCGCAGTTATCCTGTATGTACCCGTGCCGGCACGGCAGCTCCGGGCGGAATCGGGGTTATGGACAGGTACGAAAGATCTAAAGTCCGATGATATAATCCTGCCGCTGTTGGCATTGTGTCCATTCAAACGACCATATGATCGCGGGTCATGAGCATGAAGTATCAATTGTTTATGAGCTGCTCTTTGGAATTCGGGCTTCGATGGCATAGGATTTAAGGTGTTTTGCCGTAATCACAAAACAATACTCTTTATTTCCCTCGTAGAATTTCTGTCTCCATGGCCGGGGATCCATACCTGATTTCGCCCATAGGGTTTTGTCAAGTCCTCCGGGAGGTTCCACGGTTTCCACAATCCTGTCGGAATTTGTTGTATCGATGACCTGAATCGAGAGATACGGAAACAGCGCAGAGTTCGACCCTGAAGCCGAAACTGAATCCTGTCCCCCCATGATGAGCGGATCTGCTGTATACCAGAGTTCCCAATAACCTCCCGGAACAGAAAAGATATCCGATGTCTTCCCTGACTGGCCGGTGACCGTTATCAATGTAGTGAATTTTGAACCCTCGGGAAATACCGAGGTCGGGGGAGCAGTTGCCGGGTTTGTTGTCACGGCAGTGACAAGACTGCCGGGGGTAGAAGATTGCGTTATACACCCCGTCACCAGAATGGAAAAAATCAGGGCGATTAAGAAAAGCAGGGGAATTTTCATAGTGTGACCTGAATCCTTCTCAGGGGATTAATATTTGGATTTGGAACGGATTGAACGGGACTCCCTGATCCAGAAGGGGAATACCTTTATAATCTGCCAGTTTTACCGAAATGAGTATTATTATGGCTATTCCGGAAGCACACCAGGAGGAGCAAGAGCTCGTTTAAGGTTTTATTCATCCATGGATACCAGATACTCTACTCCATCTCCATTATCTGTTTAGGCGTGAGCAGCCACTGGAGATCACCTGACGGCCGTTTGTTGAATGAATAATTCCTGATTTTTGCCAGGCCACCTTTTGCGAGGATAAGCGAGACATTATCATTTCCGGAAATGATCCTGCTGATAAGCGTCGATAACTGAGGTTCGTGCCCAATAAGGAGGAGCGCGGCACCTTCATCGAATTGTGCAGCACGATAGCAGATCGTATCCAGATCACCACCGGGCGCAAGTTCCTCCCAGACAGCGAGCCGGTCTTTTTTGGCCAGCGAGCGGGCAACAATGTCCGCAGTCTCATACGCACGGGTCAGCGGGCTTGTGGCAATAACATTGAATTTGAATTTTTTTTGCTGCATCCACTTTCCCACTTTTCTCATCTCATCCTTTCCATCAGCCGTGAGTGCCCGTTTCGTATCGTCGGGTTCTTCAGAAGACTGACCCGCCTTTCCATGCCGGAGAACGAAGAGATCCATACAAGAAAGACATTGCTTAATGGATATGAGGCTTGTTATTGCAATAAGTGCGAACCGCCCAGTTCCGGCAAAATTCAGCACGATGAAAACTCCTGCTGCTGCAAGTATGCCGTCTTACCGAAGATCTGCATGCTCAGGCAAGCAGGGTTACCCCGACAATGACACTTCCGCCGATAACGAATTTCAGGAGCGTGTAGAGATAATCCATCGCTTGGATTGTTTTAGCCGGGAGGGAAAAATATTCCGCCCTGCCCGGGGTCCCGGGGTAGACTTTCCTCCTCTTCCCTTCCATGGGGAAAAAGGATGGTCGGCGAACCTGTAAAGGGTGCAAAATGATGGCAGGAGCGTGGAGCAGGTGCCGGTCCATCTTTGTCCATTCAGAATCTGGCTGGTGAAATACCAAATTTTAATAATAAAAAAAATAGTGTATCTTCAATGAAGGAAATTCCGAAAAACCTTGTAGTGATGATTTTTCTCGGTATTTCCCTGTCATTTTTGATACCAGCAGTATTTGCGGGTGATAGTACCGGTTATACCTATTCATCCTCTTCCCGTTATTTTTCTTACACGGTCAAAGCAACCAGCGATAATAATGTGGTCTTTTTTGATAATAGTCATGAAACGATCCCCTGGACATACAATACCGATCTGGGAATCGGTGCCATCGCAATTTCGGATGATGGGAATTATGTGGCGGCAGGCTGTGAAGGGGGAATTGTTTTTTTCTTTAATAAGAACGGGGATCTCCTCTGGAAAAGAGCAATCGGAAATGCATCCATCTCGTCAGTTTCAATATCAAAGGACAATGAATTCATCGACCTGACGACATATTCCAATCAGGATGCGTATGTTACCCGCGATGGCAGGCAGGTAGATTCAGCGGTCCGCTGGGCCGGGATACTAACTCCTGCGCCAACACAAAAAATTGCACTGGAAACTACAACAGCACCAGCAGTCACTCTTCCTATTGAAACCAATTCCCCCATTGATTTCGGGAATACCATCTTTATCCTGATCCTGATTGCTCCGGTTGCATTTGTGGTTTTTTGGGCTGTCATGAAACGTCATCAAAAGACACACGCTGCAATGACACCACCCCCTCCTCAACAGAAAGGGACAATAGCAGCTACGTCTGTACCAGAAGGAGCTGCCATATACCTGAACGGTGTTTACCGGGGAGTCTCTCCTGTTGAAATCAGGAATCTGTCTCCCGGACTTTATTCCCTGAAAGCGACCCTGAAAGGATATACTCCGGATACGCAGCAGATAACGGTCACCTCCGGACAGTCTGTCGGGCATTATACGCCAGCACTCCTAAAAATCCCCAAACCCAAATCACCATCTCAACCGGACGCCGCCAGGGGAAAACAAGAATCAAAGATTATTTTTCAAACAACCAAAAAATGCAGGCAGTGTAATTCATCGTTCCAGAAAGAGGATCTCATCCAATGCGGTTCCTGTGGAAATTATTTTTGTCCGGATTGCTGGGAAGACCATCAGTGGAGCCACGGGAAAGCGCCCGCAACTGGTATTAAGTACCACATCTAAAACCCTCCGTTTCGTTTCGTGTGGAGAATACGCCCAATTATCGCCCTGTTTGCCAAAATACAGCACTTTTGCACCTCAACTGATGTCTAGTAAAGCCCACTGAACCGGGCTGTTTTTTGCCCCATAATTTATCCCATGGGGCACCCACAAACCCTGCCAGAACACCGATATGAGGCTCTTTTTTTCGATAGTGCATAGTGAAAAATAAGAGATAGGAAAAATGGTTGAATACCTGGGATCTTTGTAATTCTTCCCGGGATAATCTCTCATATCCGTCATTCCCTCTCATCTCTTTCGGTGTGGGATAAATAATTACATATTTATAATACGATTGCATAGCTCTGTCAGTGACTGCCATGAAAAGAGGAGAGTATGCTGCAGCTATCTGTCTTCTTTCCGTACTTGTCGTCATCATACTTGTTTTTACCAGTGGGTGCCTGAAAGAAAGCGCGATCGCTGTCACCGGCATCAATGTCGGCGCAGAGAATATCAGTAGTTCTGAGGTGACCCTGAATGTGACGACAGATGTCGAAAATACGTATGGGGTCTCATCGGGGATCACCCGGATCCAGCTCAAAGCCTATGATACCGGGACCGGCCTTGTCATTGTCGAAAGGAGCGGGGATGCCGGGTATTTAGGGATCCGTGGTGCAGGATCGGTCTCGCAGACTATCGTCCTGCCCAGAAAAGGTTCGTACCGTCTGGAGAGCATAGCCTATGAGAATAACCAGCGGAAAGGCCGGGGAGAGATCACGGTTTACAACCTTGAACGACTGACCCCGGATAACCAGGAACCGGGGTTGCTGATCACTGATATCGATTTCCTGGTAAAGAGCGTGAATGCAGGCAGGGCGGTTATCCAGACGGATATTTATTTCACCAACGAGAATCCGGATGCAAACGGCCCGTTCGATATCGAGGTGAAGGCAAAGGAGATGGATGCTCACCTGCTTGCAGACAAGCAGCGGACCCGGTTGGAATCCATCCGGCCCGAGGCTACAACCATATCTTCAGTGACCCTCTCTGTCCCCGACCAGTACAACTACGTCTTCGAGGTACTGGTCTGGAAGGATGACGTGATCGTAAAGCGTGGTGAAGGGCTTGTTCAGCTCCGGCCGGGGACGACCATCAGCACTGGTACGCAGTTTGTGACAAAGAAGATCGAGACCAGTAAGTTTGTTACTGACAGTAATCTGCCGTCTGTGGTCTCTGCCCCGCAGCCATACCCGACCCAGTCTCCCGGCTTCACCGGACCCCTTGCCCTTCTTGCTCTTGGTGCATCAGCCGGGTTTTTTATCATCAGGAGGAGAAAGCCATGAATGAAACTATCGCTCCAGTCTCGGGGAGTTCCGGGCAACAGGCAGAGCCAGTCACCAGGGTACCCGCCACCGTGAAGAGACCGGGGCCCGAATGGTTCTCGGCCTTATACGCGATCATCCTGCTCTTCGTCTTTATCGCTGCGTTCCAGCTCTACTTCACGATGCAGGATATCATCAGGACATGGATATCCAACGCCTTCGTCCCGGTCTTCAATGCTGGTTATTATATCATTATTATCGTAGTCGGGATCTGGTTAATCCGGGATTATATAAAGCGCCAGTAATCCCTTCCTTTTTACCGAAAAGACCGTTTGGGATTGTTACTTTATCATGGCCGGGCTCAAAGCATCCTGTGAGTCAGGACGATACCAGATTCTATCATGATTTTAGTCCCTTATAGTCTCTTATCCTGAAAATGAGTGAAATAAACCTAATACGGGTTCCGATTGGCAAAAGAAGCCTTTTTGGATCTGACATGAATTGTGCAGGTTGCACAAAACCTCAAATTCCGGCACATGTTTTAAAACAGAGCCTAATTCATCGTTATCCCGTCAAAATACGCAATTTTTGAGCAGGAAAATGTACGCTAATGGACGCTTTTGGGAGGCAAA
>CAYWHL010000085.1:0-10044 GCA_964457995.1 uncultured Methanoregula sp.
TTCGTTCATCAGCTGCCCGGAGCATATCCCTGAAATGGTCATTTTTATTCTTCCCGTCCTTGTCGGGATTATAGATCCGGAAATCTATGGGCACTATCGCTGAACCATCGGTCCAGATGGTCGATATCAGATTGATCCCCTGAACAACCCGATGGTGTTTTCCACTCCAGTGTCGGGTAACCAGTTCGATCTGATGGGAATAAGGCTTGTCCAGGGTACTATCGTCGATTACGAGTACACCGTCATCAGGCCGGACCAACCGTTTTGCTTCGTTATACAACGCCTCCGTATGGTGAGGCTGTCTCTCTAACAACCGCTTGACGGAATCATGGGCTATTGACTCTGGTTCACCGGGCAAACACCGGGAGGCTTCCGAGCATGAGCACGCTTGATACGTCGATATGAGAAAGTTGACAAAATTGCTGCTCGTGCATTTCGGGGGATTCACGCTCGTTCGATCTCCATTCCGGGTTTGTCTAACCCTCAATGGGGGTTATTAGCTCTTAGATCTTTCGGTCGGAACCAAGTGCGTAAGTCCTATTTTCAAAAACACCCTGCTTTGTAAAGGCAAAGGCATCATCCAGTATCGTTCCAAAATCCATATATTCACCAGAAATTCTCAATTGATGTGGAGGTGTAATGGTTTGCACCGGTTCGGGTGCTTGAATCCGCAGTGCAGTACTATTACCCCCTTCATAAAAAAACAGCTTGTCAGGATGACAGTTATCTATATTGTATCGGTTTTACCAAACATCAGTTATCAAGGAGTGTATCCGTGAAAGTGATTATTGAACGTGCGAGCTGCGTGAGCTGCGGTACATGCCAGGACATCTGCCCGGGATTATTTGAGCAGGACCCGGATGACTCATTCAGCCGGATCATCGAAAAATACCGGATTAATGGCAATATTGCCGAGGGTACACCTACAGATGATCTTACAGCTTGTGCACAGGAAGCTTCAGATCTCTGCCCGGTCCAAATCATCAGTATCCAGGAGTAACCTCTTGAGATTTCCTGACCTGCCTAAAAAAGGCTGGAGACAATCTTAAAAAAACCATGTTTGTCACTGTCACTATGTTTAAATAAATTCTCTCACATGCTGTAGATATACAGTTCCCCGTTGTACGGAACCATGAGGATAGGCTATATGACATCAGCTATGAAAATTCCGATTAATTATGCTGAGGCATCCGAGACTCTGAAAAAATTCTTAAAGCTCTCCGGATCCCCCGTAGCATTCAGGTTTGCAACAAAGAAAGAAGACATTCCGGAGGGAATGCAGGAGCTTGACAAGACTATACGGCACTGTGCCATGATTAGTCTTGCAAGGAAAGAAGGACGGATCTTTTTTTCAACGGCCGGCAAGCATGAATGTAACGGTGGTGCATGGGCGCTGGGTCTCCGGGAACTCACCGAAAGCCTAAAGACCGGGGACTTCTATTACAATCTGGGAAAATTCGAAAGTTCCGCTTCCTGTAAGCGGACCATCGACCGCGTCCCGCACCTCCAGACCCTTGAAACGTATGCAACACTCTATGCCCCGCTGGAAAAGACACCATTTGATCCGCAGGTGGTCCTTATTATCACAACTCCCTGGTCGATGCTGAAACTTGCCCAGAGCGTGCTGTTCCGGGTGGGCGGGCGAATCAACGCGGAATTCGCAGGTATCCAGTCGGTGTGCGCCGATACATGTGCCCAGACATACCTGAACGGACAGGTGAACTTCTCGCTGGGCTGTGATGGGTCACGGAAGTTTTCCGGTGTTGAGGATGCCGAGATGGTTATTGGTATACCCGTTGAATTACTTCCCGAAATTACCGAATCGCTCAAAGTGGTAGCAGCTGCTCCGGGTTCAAAGCCCGGTTCGAAATGAAAAGCCTATAATCCATCTTTTTTGGTTTTTGATGATTATTACGACACAGCAATTCCGTTCCTGATAAACAGAGAGCGTTTTTTTGTAAATTCCCTGTGAACGGAATCAAGGAGGATGTATAACCTGATAATACGGTTATTGATTTTTAGAATCAGTAAAAAATGAGAAAAATCAGAGAATTTTTACCCCTGCAGTGGGACCGGGTTTGCACTCGAAGACCTCTGTGATCTTGACGATGACGAGCGAGCGTGCCGGGAGGGCCGGATTCTTCTCGTTGATCCTTGCCTTCATTTCATCGTATTCCTTGCCGCTTGTCTTCATGGCAGCCACACCTTTGACCTGGTAGCAGCCCTTGATCTCCGGCCCCCAGATAAAGAACGCGATCTTGGGATTTACGCGCAGGTTAGAGAGCGTTTTGTTCATAAAATTGTCTACAAACCAGACTGTATCATCACTCATGAGCCATGCTATACCGAGAGGGATTACGTTCGGATTGCCTTCTTTTGATGCAGTGGCAACCGGGAAAACCTTCATTTTCGTAAATGCCTCTTTCATCTCTGCGGTTAACTTCACCATAGTACCTTCACCAATGTTCATTCGGGATTCCTTTTGTATATACTTTAGTGTTAAAATCTCAAAGGGGATAGTATCTGACCCTTTCCACCATGTATCAGTCCGGCCAATGAGCCAATCGCTCACCATCCGCCAATCGTCTCTCTTATCTCCTGACGCGCGCAATCAATGTGTGTGTTACGAGAACCGCCGGTAAAAAAGATCCTCTACTGGTGCGAGAACTGCAACGTCCCGCTGATTGCGAAGAGCTGTGTGTGTGGCCGTGAAGGAAAAAGGATCGAGCTCCTCCAGCCATATGATGTCCGCCCGGCACTTGCAGCGGATGCGGCGCTTATCAAAACACTCGTGTATGAGCGGTTTGGCACGGTACCCCTTCCAAAAATAATTCTTCTCAATAAAACCGGTGGTGTTGACCGTGCTGATCTGGTGATCATGCATGGCGAACGATTCGGCTGGCTCACGTTTGATCCGGTAACAAGAAAATTCAGTTTCGATCTCGCTCCGGAAGCGCTCCCGTTTATCCTGTCATTTGTAAAGCACGGGATCGTGGATCTCGATGTCCAGACCGATGCCAGAAAAGAGCAGGGGCGCATTGGGGGCAAGAAGATCCCCCTGAAAACACCGGCACCGGAAGGTACGATTATAGTGAAATATAAAAACCGGTTCGGGACCGGCATAGTAAAAGACGGTTCTGTCAAAGTCAAAAAGCTTATAGCAGTTGTTCCTAGTACACCGCCAAATCCCGGCTGGGAAGTGGCAATCGAGAAGAACCGGTACCACTTAAAAAACCTCGAACGGAATGCAATCCGTACCGTTAAGCACCATATCCATGACCGCCCGACCGTAAATGTTTCCTTCTCTGGTGGCAAGGACAGTACCGCGGTCCTTCATATCGCACGAAAAGCCGGAGTGACAAAAGCGTTCTTCATTGACACCGGTATTGAATTTCCTGAAACAGTGGACTTTGTCCGGTCACAGGGTGTGGAGATCGTCCAGAAGGCGGGAGACTTCTGGCAGGCAGTAGAGAAGGCGGGTCCGCCGGGAAAGGATAGCCGCTGGTGCTGCAAACTGTTAAAGCTACACCCGCTCAAACTCTATCTTGCCGGAGTTGGACCATGCGTTACCATTCAGGGGAACCGCTGGTACGAATCCTGGAACAGGGCCGATCTGGACGAGGCGAGCCAGAACCCGGCAAATCCGCTCCAGCTGAACATCTCCCCGATAAGGAACTGGCGGGCGCTCGAGGTATTCCTCTACCTGTGGTGGCAGAAGGCGGAAATTAACCCGCTTTACGATAAAGGACTGGAACGGATCGGGTGCTACCTTTGCCCCGCGATGCTTGAAAGTGAGTATGAGGAACTACGGATTATTCATCCCGAATATGCCCGGCGCTGGGATGCTTTTCTCGAAAAATGGGCGGATAAAAAAGGGCTGCCATCTGCTTTTTGTACGTGGGGTCTCTGGCGCTGGCGTGCACTGCCGCCCAAGATGAGGGAATTGTGCAGATCGAAAGGTATCTCCGTTCATGATGATTACACCCTGCAGGCCGGGCCAGTCCGTACAACGCAGGTGAAGGGTGATATGATGGCAGGAAGAACAATGGAAAAAGAAGAGGAAAAAGGACCTGATGCGGGATTTGCAGTGAACGAAATCCGGAAGGATTTCCCGATTCTCGGGGATATCATTTACTTTGACAATGCTGCAACAAGCTTTTCTCCAGAGGCCGTTGTTGAAGCGATGGTCGAATTCGAACACCGCTACCGTGCAAATGTCGGAAGAGGTATACACCGTCTCACCCAGATCGCCTCACAACGTTACTGGCATGCCCATGACAAAGTGGCACAGTTCATTGGTGGTACCGACGGAATCACCGTCTTTACAAAAAATACCACTGAAGCTATAAATATGGTGGCTCAGGGGCTTGTCTGGAAATCCAAAGACCGCGTTATCACTTCAATTCTTGAGCATCACTCAAACCTGCTTCCGTGGCGGAATCTTTCCCGACAGGATGTCAGGCTCGATGTCATCGGTATTAATAACGATTACTCACTTGATCTCGAGGCTCTGGAACGTGCGATCACTCCAGATACCCGGCTTGTTACCGTTACTCACGCATCAAACGTTATTGGAGTGGTCATCCCCATTCCGGAGATTGCAAAGATATGCCATGACAACGGAGTCCTTTTACTTGTAGATGGTGCACAATCAGTTCCCCATATACCTGTTAATGTTGCCCGGCTTGGCTGTGACTTTTTCGCCTTTTCCGGCCATAAGATGCTCGGACCTACCGGTACAGGAGTTCTCTGGATGAAGGAGCCGTTGCTTGAGCCGGTAATATTTGGCGGCGGGATGGTCGAAACGGTGACAGGAACCAGCTTCAAAACCGCAGAGGGTTACCAGAAATACGAAGCGGGAACCCCAAATATTGCCGGCGGAATTGGTCTTGGAGTCGCCTCTGAGTACCTCCAGAAGATTGGCATGGAAAAGATCCGGATCCACGAAGAAGCGCTTACCAATCGTCTGGTTGACGGGCTGGCAAATATAAACCGGGTACATGTCTATATACCCCGGTCTCCAGTCCCCCGCATTGGTGTTGTCTCGTTCACACTGGATGGTTTCCATCCCCATGAAGTCGCCCAGCAGCTCGATGAGACTGCTGATATCATGGTGCGATCCGGACACCACTGCTGCCAGCCGCTCATGGAACAGCTTGGATTACCTGAAGGAACGGTACGGGCGAGCATCGCGCTGTATAATACCGGGCATGAAATTGACATGCTCATCGCGAGCCTCGAGGAACTCGCCCGATGAAAGCGGATATGTCCTATTAAAATTACGGTTTTGCATATCTCCTTTTACATCCATGATTGGTACGATTTAATATCCTCCTCGCAGATATTCTGTAAATACCCTTTCAAAATTACATGAATTAAAATTGGGAGAATCGTGATGAAAAGTAAAAAATTCTCTGACCTGTTTGCCCGCTTGCGGGAGAAGCGTCCGCTTGTGCATCATATCACAAATTATGTCACCGTCAATGATTGCGCCAATATCACGATCTCTACTGGTGCTGCGCCAGTCATGGCGGACGCTCCTGAAGAGGTCTGTGAAATGGTCATGTATGCAGGAGCCCTTGTCCTCAATATCGGCACTCTTAACAAAGGTCAGATAGAGTCCATGATACTTGCAGGAGGAATGGCAAATGACAGGAAGATCCCGGTTGTTCTCGATCCTGTGGGAGCAGGCGCAACCCGGTTCAGGACCGATAGTGCACAGTGCCTGCTTGATGAACTGGAGATCACCATTCTCAAAGGAAATGCAGGTGAGGTGGGGATTCTCGCTGGTGCTGAAAGTAAAGTAAGGGGTGTAGACTCTCACGGGATAACCGGAGATGTGGTAAAGATAGCCCGGAACTTTGCCAAAGAGGCCGGCATAACGGTAGTCGTAAGCGGAATCACGGACATCGTGACCGATGGCAAACGCATTCTTCTTGTTGATAACGGCCATCCGATGATGGGTAGTATTTCCGGAACCGGCTGCATGGCAGCATCTGTAACAGGGGCATTTGCAGCAGTATCTGATGATCCCGTCATCGCATCTGCAGCAGCCCTTGCAGCCTTTGGGATTGCGGGTGAGAAAGCAGCATCAGGCGCACGCGGCCCGTATTCATTTAAAGTCGCATTATTCGATGAAATGGCCGCATTAGAGCCTGAAGATATTGCATCGGGGGCAAAGATCAGGGGCAAATAATCGTACCATCATGATGTACGAGCTGTATGTTATTACCGATGAAGCGATTGCCGGAGGTCTCTCCCATGCAGAGATTGCACAGCGGGCAATTGCCGGTGGTGCAGATGTGATCCAGTTACGTGACAAGACATGCGGGTGCCCCGAGCTCTGCCGGGTTGGCCGGGTTCTCCGCGCTCTCACGAAGAAAACCGGAACGTTGTTCATCGTCAATGATCGTCTTGACGTAGCACTTTCCTGCGGTGCTGATGGTGTTCATCTGGGCCAGGACGACATGCGTGCCGGCATTGCCCGCCAGATCGCCCCGCCCGGGTTTATTATCGGGGTCTCGGTAGGAAGTGTTGACGAGGCTGTCAAGGCAGAACAGGAAGGGGCGGATTACATCGCGATAAGCCCGGTATTTTCCACTGCATCGAAGATTGATGCAGGATCTGGTCACGGTTCTGGTCTGATAAGGGAAATCCGGCAACATGTTTCAGTTCCTGTTATCGCAATCGGGGGGGTCAACCGGGACAATGTAAATGATATCATCAGGGCAGGAGCTGATGGGGTCGCTGTAATCTCTGCAGTAGTCGGGAGTCCAAATATTATAAAAGCAGCAAGGGAACTCAAGAAGCTCGTTTCTGAAAGTAGGGAGGCAATACGGTAAGGAGCGGTGGTAAAAAAGGCGGTGACTGTGCCGTGCCCTTATATCTCCTCTTCGATTAAAACGATGTCGTGAATTATATAATAACTATTAAGATCAGTATCAGATTTCTGATTTGTAATAGACACAAAAAAACAGAAGAGTGGAATGATGGTTTGAGCATTCAGTCATGTGACGGGACAAAAAGTTATCAATTGCTAATCTCTTTTTAATCAACTCTCCCCTCTTAAATAAACGGATACATGGTATAATTGCTTTTTATCGGCAGAAAACCGGGGAATCCGGTTTTCTATGGTTCCCAGGAATCCAGAGAGAGAATTTTTAATAATTGCGACCAGAAATTAAAAATGCGAATGATTGTGCATTTCCTGCCGGTGATGGATCAATGAATGGAGTGATTACAGCTCTCATTATTGCCCTCTGTTTCATATTGGTCTTCTTTTAGGTTCCTATTGTCGGTGTGTTCTACGATGGGAGCTTAGCTTTAGCCCAACCGCTCATCGTGTCAGATAACTCGGTGAATGCTGGTTATGTTACCGGATATTCAGCTGATTTGGATAGAATCGGTGATACCAAAATCAATATTTCCCGTCCCGATGCCCGGAAGATGGGTGCGGTATCCTTCAGGATGGCGCTTAATTCCTACCGTGCGTTTTTCAGGAACCAAATGAGCATAGATATCGATAAAATAACAGTGATTTTTGTCAGTCCGTATGGATCGGAAACTCTTGTGCAAAAAACCGGACGCCCGATAACAATGCCCGGCTGGACGGTTATAAAGAAAGAAGGTATTCTGCCAATTGAGCATGCAGATGAGGATACTATCCTTGAGTCGTATGAATCTTTTGAGATCCTGGTCTGTCCTTCAACACCGCTCCCTCCGATGTCCCGGTTTCTTATCCTCATTCAGCTACCGGATAACAACAAAATCTACCTGTCCCGGTCTGTTCCCGAAACCATATCTCAGGTTATGATCCTGAATTGAAAGTGACCCGCTATCCTGCTTCAGTATATATTAAAAATCTGAAAACATCAGGAAAATTATAAAATGTCATATCTGGAATAGTTCTTACTCTGTAGATGATAACCGAAAAGTATCCCTCTTTTCGGTTTGAAAACTCACAAAAAAAACCTTGCAACGCATATGGACAACATTTCCTACAGATATGGTTCTCCTGATTACGGTCGATGGGGATTATTCGGATGCCATCAGCATGAGTATCGCTATTGCAAACCTTCCTCATCTCAATGCGGTAGGGGGGGCAAAAAATTGTGCCCGGAGGGAAGGGATGGGGACGGTGATGCTGGATGCGGCAACAACAATTGGCAGGATTCCTGATTATTACGTGCAGGCTGTAGGCAGTGGAACTGGTGCGATTGCCGCATGGGAAGCTGCACAGCGATTGATCCGTGACAAACGGTTCGGTCATCACCTGCCCCGCATGATCCTGTCGCAGAACCTCCCGTTTGTACCGATGGCAAACGCATGGAAAGCAGGGAGAAGAGAGATTGATCCAATGACTGATATGGCTGATGCAACGCAGGCAATTTCGCAGGTCTATGCTGATGTCCTGACGAACCGCAATCCTCCTTATGGTATAACGGGAGGATTATTTGACTGCCTCACCGAAACCGGCGGGGAGATATCTGCCGTGAGTAATGATGAAGCACGGCAGGCGCAGCGGCTCTTTGAAGAGTGTGAGGGGATCGATCTAGACCCCGCAGCAGGAGTAACCGTTGCGTCCCTTATAACCGCAGCACAGGAAGGGCAGATCGATTCCCGCAAGGATGTGATGGTAAATATTACCGGTGGCGGGTATAAGCGGGTGCAGGAAGAGTTCGATCTTATTCCGGTGACTGCCACATTTGCAACCGACCGTACTACCAGTATGGACCAGATCGTCAGATTCGTCAATGACTGGGTGAAAGAACATGCATGAGGATATACTCATCAGGCTCCTGCGAGATCAGGACATCAATCTTGCCGTCTCACTTCCGTGTGATAAGGCAAAAGATCTCTTTAGACTTCTTCCTGAATCGTTTGAAACGGTAGAACTCCTTCGTGAGGAAGATGGCGTGGGTGTCTGCGCAGGTGCATACCTTGCCGGACGAAAACCTGCGATGTTCATCCAGAGCTCGGGGCTTGGCAATATGCTCAATGCACTCCTCTCGCTTTCACGAACCTATGAACTGCCCCTTCCGGTGATCGCGAGCTGGCGGGGAGTCTACCAGGAGACCATCCCTGCACAGGTTCCGTTTAATGCAGCCCTTCCCGGCATTCTTAAGGCTGCTGACATCCCGTGTGTCATCGTTTATCATCCGCATGAGTTCGATCGGATCTCTCAAATGATCGACACTGCATTCCGCTGCCACACTCCGGCCGTAGCATTGATCTCACCCCAGTGCTGGGAAGGAAATCTGTCTTGTGAACGGGAAGAAGAAATCGCAGACCGGTCGCGACAGATAGGCTTGGTCCACGAACGAACCGTCCCCTCCCCGACAATGACCAGGCTGGATGCAATCCGCTCAATTGTCCCGCATCTTAAGGATGCTGCTGTAGTCTCGAATATTGGCATTCCGAGCAAGGAACTGTTCTGGACAGAGGATCGGAAGGAAAATTTCTACATGCTTGGCAGTTACACGCAGGCATCCTCCGTCGGTTTTGGGATTGCACTCTCCTCTCACCGAAGAACTATTGTCATCGATGGGGATGGAAGCCTGCTTGGCACGGCCATCCTTCCGGTGATCGCCGCAAAAAAACTGCGAAACCTCACCATTATCTGTCTCGACAACGGGGTATTCGGCAGCACCGGCAACCAGATGACGCCGGCCTACCAGCAGGTTGATCTGGAACTCTATGCCCGTGCCTGCGGTTTTGAGCAAACGGCAAAGGTTACGTCTGCAGAAGAAATTGGTGGGGCAATTGCATCCCTTGAACAAGGTCCCTCATTCATGCATGTGGTAATCCGGCCGGGCAACTCAGATGTTCCCAACATCCCTCTCACCCCTCACGAGATCCGGGATCGGTTCATGAACACGATCCGGAACGATGCGATACAAGGCTGACACCCCCTATTTCCCAGTCCATTTTCTATTTTCTCATTTTTATAATACCGCCGTCGGAGAAAACGAGCCCCATATTCGCATTCTGGTAGCATTTCTATGCCCGGAGGGCATAAAATATGGGGCTAAAAACAGCTCGATT